>JBGSKU010000282.1:0-6083 GCA_041741055.1 Hyphomonas sp. | reverse complement strand
CCGCAACGGCGCTTTCGGCCTGCTGGAACTTTCCCCGGAAACCGGCCGGATGCACCAGATCCGGGTTCACCTGATGTCGCTCGGCTGCCCGATCCTCGGGGACGCGCTGTATGGTGAAGGGCCGGCGACCGCGCCGCGCCTGATGCTGCATGCGGCGAAGCTGGAACTGCCGCACCCGGAAGGAAAGGCGCTGACGCTGAGCGCCCCTGTGCCGGAGGATTTCAGGGCAGCCGCAGAACAGGCCGGGCTTCAGGCCGGGTTGTAGTAGCTCTTGTACCAGTCCACGAATTTCGCGATGCCGTCGCGATAGTCCGTATTCGGCGTATAACCGGTGAGCGCCTTGAGGAGGCGCACATCGGCATAGGTCTGCTGGACATCACCCGGCTGCATGCCGAGCATGTTCTTGACCGCCGTGCGGCCAATCGAGTCCTCGATGGCTTCGATATAGTCCATCAGGCGCACCGGCGATGCGTGGCCGATATTGACGAGGCGGTAGGGCGCAACGGGGGAGAGCGAGTCGCCGCGGATCATGTGGTTGCCCTGCTGGGGCGGCACATCCATCAGACGGCGGATCGATTCCACGAGGTCGTCGATATAGGTGAAGTCGCGCAGCAGGTCGCCATTGTTGAACACGTCAATGGGCTGGCCTTTGAAGATCTTGTCGGTGAACAGGAAGAAGGCCATGTCCGGGCGGCCCCACGGGCCGTAAACGCTGAAGAAGCGCAGCGCCGTGGTCGGCACGCCGTATAGGTGGGAATGGCTGTGGGCAATGAGTTCGGCGGCGAGCTTTGTGGCAGCGTAGATGGTCAGCGGGTAAGGCGCGGAGTCGCGTTCCTCGAAGGGGAATTTCTGGTTTGCGCCGTAGGCGGAGCTTGTCGAGGCGAGGATCAGGTGGCGCGCCTTGTGGCGGCGGGCGAGGTCGATGATGTTGAACGAGCCGACCACATTTGCGTCGATATACTCGCGCGGATGGTCGAGGCTGTAGCGCACGCCGGCCTGGGCGGCGAAGTGCAGGATCACGTCCGGCCGCACGCGGTCGAACACGCGTTCCATCGTCTCGGTATCCTCGACGCGGGACCGGGCAAGCCGGAAATTCGGGAAAGCGGCGAGGCGCGCGGCCCGGTCTTCCTTCAGCTTCACATCATAATACGGCGTGAAGCAGTCGATGCCCGTCACGGAATGGCCTTCGCGCAGCAGCCGAAGGGCGATCTCGCTTCCGATAAAGCCGGCCGCGCCGGTAACGACAATGTTCATGTTGGCCTTCTGAACCCTTGCGGCGGGGGCTAAACGATCTGCTTCGCCTTCACAAGCGCTGCGACTGCGCCAGAAGACGACGGATGCGCCCGTGCGTCAACGAAACGGCCCGCCAGCAGGGCTGACGGGCCGCATTCAGGCAGGCCGGGACGCCTAGCGTTCGCGCAGGCGGGGGCCCATGGCCATCGACTGGCCGGAGTTCACCTGGTCCGCAATCGCCAGCTCTTCGATCAGGGCCTGGGTGCGGTCATCGCCGACGACAGCGCTGAGGACAGCGGCGGCGCGGACGGTTTCCGCCGAGACCCCGAACAGGCCTTCCAGCGCTTCGAAGCCCGAACGGCGTTGCGGGAAGTAGGCGAGGACCGGCAGGTGGGACGTGTCCATACCTGCGAGTTCCTGGGCCTTCGTGATCGCGGTCATGAAGCCGCCGATCTCGTCGACAAGGCCGTTCTCCTTGCCCTGCGCACCGCTCCAGACGCGGCCGCGGGCAATCTCGTGCACCTCGTCATACGTCATGTTGCGGCCTTCGCCGACCAGGGTGAGGAAGCGGTCATAGCCGCGCTTCAGCTGGGCCTTCACTTCGGCTTCCTGGGCCTGGTTGAAAGGCGCCACGCCATAGGCATTGGCGAATTCGCCGCCGACACTGACCGTGTCAAAGGTGACGCCGAGCTTGTTGGCCGTGCCTTCGATGGCAAACTTGCCGCCGAAGATGCCGATCGAGCCGGTGATGGTCGACCGGTTGGCCAGGATGGCATCCGCGCCGGTGGAGACGTAATAGCCGCCCGAAGCCGCCAGCGAGCCCATCGAGACGACGACCGGCTTGCCTTTTTCCTTGGCGCGCTCAACGGCACGCCAGATCTGGTCGGACGCCGTGGGCGACCCCCCGGGGCTGTCGACGCGGAAGACGATGGCTTTCACGTCTTCATCTTCAGCAGCGTCCAGAAGGGCGCGGGCAATGTTGTCGGACGCGAAGGCCGGCGGCTCGGAAAAGGGCGAGTCGGAGCCGCTGCCACCGGTGACGACCGCACCTTCACCGCCCACGATGGCGATCACGCCATCCTTGATCTTCGCCTTCGACGGCGGGGCGGTGTAGTAGTTGAGGTCAACCAGTTCGGCATCCTCGCCAGCTTTCTCGAGCGCTGCGTCTTCAGCGTCTTCGGGCCAGCCGAGCTTGTCGACGAGTTTGGCTTCGAGCGCCTGGTCGGCCGATTTCGGGCCCGCTTCGAGCAGCGCTTTCATGGCGGGCATCGTCATGGCGCGGTCTGCGGCGATGTCGGTGAGCGCCGTTTCCCAGATCGAGGTGGCGAGGCTTTCCAGCGCTTCGCGGTGCGGCGCGGTGAAGCTGGTCTCGTTGTAGGAGTTCGGCGCGTTCTTGTATTCATAGAAGGCGTAGATCTGCGGGGTCAGGCCGATCTTGTCGAACAGGCCCTTCAGGAACTCGGTCTCGAAGGTCACGCCGTTGATCATGAAGTCCGTACCCGGTTGCATCCAGATTTCGTCAGCGGCGCTGATGGAATGGTACGCAGACGGACCACCCATGCCGATCATGCCTTGCGTGTGGGCGATGACGAACTTGCCGGAGGCCTTGAACTCCTGCAGCGCCGCGCGGAGCTCTTCCGCGCGCGATGTTCCGATGCCGGTCATCGAGCCGCGCAAGTAGATACCTTTCACGGCCTTGTCCTGCTCGGCGCCTTTCAGCTTGACCAGAATGTCCGTGAACCCCGGAACGCCGGAGAAGGCGGCAAGGCCGCCGGTCGGCGCCTGGTCGGGCAGGCCGTAGTTGAGGTCGAGGGAGAGCACGACCTGATCAGGGCTCGGCGGCTTGGCGCTGCTGGCGCTGACGATCAGGCCGAGCAGCATCGCGAATCCGACGATCACGAACAGGATCATCGCGACGAATGCGCCTGCCATGGACAGGAAGAAGGTTTTCATAACCGGGGCATTTCCTTTGCTGGTAACAGAATCCCGAGGGTATCGTTTGTGATATTGTTGATTATCGATAAAAAGTAAAGGGACCGTCGCGGGAATAGATCAGGGTGCGCTGTGTTTCTTTTCTGGCGCCCCGGGCCGTGCACCGGTTCCGGATCGGGTCAGGTTGAGCCGATTCCGCCCTTGCCGGTGTCCGGCGGACGGGTTTGATTGCAGCGGCGGAGGCCGTGCCGGACGGAGCGGGCTGCGTCTGTTTGAACGGACAACAGAACGGGAGTTGCCAGCCGCACAAAGAATAGCTATTTCGCGCGCTCCACAGTTGGGGTGTCGCCAAGTGGTAAGGCAGCGGTTTTTGGTACCGCCACCCTAGGTTCGAATCCTAGCACCCCAGCCATTTTCCCCCGAGACGCGCACGCGAAGATGTCTTCCGGTCCCATCGGCGGCATAGCTGCCTGAATTCAAGGCGTCTTTAAAGTTCCCCGACTGCGAAGCGGCGGTTGCGTTCGCGCAGGGCCCGGGTATTTTCTAAACGAATCGTAAAGCGCGATTGATCCGCAATTAGAGGATTGTTACCACTGCGGTTCATGGCTAAGGGCTTTGCGCGGTAAGGTGCTCAAGCAGCCTTGCCTGCACTGCCCAAAGAAGAGTGAGCGACCAACGCTCCAAAAATTGTCAGGGGATGAGATGGGGACTCCCGTCAACTCCACAATAACTCCCGGCTCATGTGTGTTAGAGCTGAAGACAATCGGGACGCCCTCGAGAGCAGGTGCGCCCAAGACCCAGGAATTTGCGCGCCACATGTGCGCGACCGTTTGGAGAGTTGAGAGGCAAACCTCATGAAGAAAATTCTGTCACCCGCCCGCAGCCTGATCGCTGCAGCGTTGATTGCGGGCCTGGCCATTCCGGCTCACGCCCAGCTTCGCGAGGCGCTCTCGGTTGGAGAAGCGGCTACGCGCAAAGCGGAACAAGTCCAGGACCAGATCAACCAGCTGGACGATGATCGTTCGGACATGGTCCGTGAATATCGCACGCTGCTTCAGCGCCGCGACGCGGCTGAACTGTTTGCCAAGCAGCAGGAGCTGGTGGTTCAGAGCCAGCGCGAAGAGATCGCCTCGCTGACCGAACAGCTCGGCTCGATCGACGACATCACGGCCCAGACCGTGCCGATGCTGCTGAGCATGGTCGAAGACCTGAAGATGTTCGTTGCTGCCGACCTGCCCTTCAAGAAGGACATCCGCGACGCCCGCCTCCAGTCGCTCGACGCCATCATGAAGGCGCCGAACGTACCGGCTTCCGAACAGTACCGCCTGATCATGGAAGCCTATTCGGCCGAGATGGAATATGGCCGCACCGTTTCGACCTGGCAGGAAACGATGACGATCGATGGCAACCCCACGAACGTCGACATGTTCCTCTATGGCCGCGTCGCTTACGTCTACGTGACCCCGAACGGCAAAGCCGCCCGCTACGACCGCGCCAGCGGTGAGTGGCAGCCGCTGCCGGGCTCCTATGTGCCGGAAATCCAGCAGGCGATCCGTGTCGCCCAGGGCAAGGCACAGCAGGTCGTCCTGTTCGCCCCGGTCCAAAAGTTCTCGGTCCAGTAAGCGACCAGTCGCTCAGAAACGAAGGTTTACAGAGTTATGAAAACGTTCAAATCCTCCCTCAAGGCACTGGGCGCCGCATTCCTTATCGGATCGGTTGCCCTCGTTGCCTCTGCTCCCGCCTCGGCCCAGTCGCTCAGCGACGTGCTGGCGAAAGTCAAACAGGACGCCAACCAGATGTCGGCGGAAGATGCCGCCCGTCTGAAGCAGTTCCAGGCCGACAAGGCCAGCCAGGCCGCGAGCATGGAATCCGCCCGCAGCGCGCTTGCCAATGCCGAAGGCAAGGCCCGCGTCCTCAGCGCCGAATTCGACGCCAACGAAGCGGCGCTCAGCGAACTCGAAGCCCAGGTCACGGCTCAGGCTGGCGACTTCCAGGAACTGCTTGGCCAGTTCCGCTCGGCGGCCGGCGCCACGATGCCGGAAATCGCGAACTCGTTCGCGAACTTCGACTATAAAGACCGCGTGGCCGGCATCGCCGAAATCGCAGAAGCCCGCGTTCTTCCGAACCGCGGCCAGCTCGAGCGCCTTCCGAAAGCCATGCTGCAGGAAATGATTGCCCAGTCGGAAGTCAAAACCTTCACCGCGCCGGTCAACGGCCTGGGCGATGGTGGCTCGATTGCCGAAACCGAACTCGTCCGCGTCGGCGTGTTCACCACGGCTACCGCAAACGGCGGCAAGTTCGTCGAAGTGAAACGCGGCGAACGCGGCGAAACCTTCCTCGAAGTCTTCAAGACCCAGCCGTCGGGCCCCTATGCCGGCGCCATGACCAAGCTTGCCCGCGCCAGCGAAGGCGACCTCGTCAAGGCACCGGTCGATCCGTCCAAAGGCAACCTCTTCGGCATCCTCGGCGAACTGCCGAAACTGTCGGACCGGTTCCAGCAGGGTGGTACGGTGGGCTACGTGATCGTGGTTCTGGCTGCGATCGGCCTGCTGCTCGCGTTCTACAAGATGTTCACCCTGTTCACGATGGGCAACGCGATGCGCAACACCGCGAAAACCCGCCAGGCTGGCACGGGCAACCCGCTCGCCCGCGTGTTCGAAGTGTACGAGAACAACCGCAGCCGCGACATCGAAACGCTTGAACTCAAGCTCGACGAGAAAATCCTTCAGGAAGCCCCGGCGATCGAACGCTTCAACGACATCATCAAGGTGTTCGCTTCGGTTGCTCCGCTGCTCGGCCTGCTCGGTACGGTTATCGGTATGATCATCACCTTCACCGCCATCACCATCTACGGTGCCGGCGATCCGAAGCTGATGGCTGGCGGTATCTCGGTCGCTCTCATGACCACCGTGTTCGGC
>JBGSKU010000281.1:0-3151 GCA_041741055.1 Hyphomonas sp. | reverse complement strand
TGTGAAAGGGCACGCCGGTCGCCATCATCTCGCGCATGAACTGGTGGCCGAGTTCATCGTCCGCGATCTTGCCGATATAGCCGGCCGAGCCGCCGAAGCTGGCGAGGCCGGCAATCGTGTTGGCGCCGGAGCCGCCGGAGGTGATGACGGGGTTGCGGGCAAGTTCGGTCAGCTGCTGGGCGCGCGGCTCCTCGATCAGCTGCATCGCGTCTTTTTCGATGCCGAGATCGGCGAGGAAGGCGTCGTCGGCAATGGCCAGGACGTCCACGATGGCGTTGCCGAGACCGACCACATCATATTTTGCGCTGCTCATGCCTGCTCGTTCCCTTGCCGCTGCAGAAGCCCCGCGCCTTGCCAGACGGGGGGCGTGGACACAAGGCCCGGACCTCATTACAGCGCGCCGGATGACGAAAATCGCCTATCTTGCCAGCCTCGTGACGATCCCCGGCTCTCTCGTGCGCCGCACCGACGCGTTCGAGCACGACTTCATGATGGACGCCCTGCGCGCCCCCTTCGCCGAACGCGGCATGACGGTCGAGGACATCTCCTGGGACGACCCGAAAGCCGACTGGGCGAGCTACAGCGCCGTGCTGATCGGCACGACCTGGGACTATTGGGACCGGCTGGACGAATTCCTCGAAACGCTGCGCCGGATCGAAAGCGTGACGCGGCTGTTCAATCCGGTCTCGCTGGTCACCTGGAACATCCGCAAGACCTATCTGCGCGAGCTGGAAACCAAGGGGGCAAAGCTGATCCCCACCGTCTGGCTCGACGTGGCGGATGAAGCCTCGGCCCGGGCCGCTTTCGACACGCTGGGCGCCGATGACCTCGTGTTCAAACGCCAGATCGGCGCCGGGGCCAAGGGCCAGCACCGCCTGACGCGGGGCGAGCCGATCCCGGAGATGCCGCACCCGATGATGGTGCAGCCTTTCCTGCCGATGATCCAGACCGAGGGCGAACTCTCCTTCATCTTCATCGACGGCGAGTTCAGCCATGCGCTCGTCAAGCGCGCGCAGCCGGGCGATTACCGCATCCAGTCCACCTATGGCGGTCGCGAGGAAAAGATCACGCCGTCTGCGGACGACCTGGCCGCCGCCCGCGCGATCATCTCAGCGCTGGACGAAGCGCCACTCTATGGCCGCGTCGACATGCTGCGCGGACCGGATGGCGGCCTGCTGCTGATGGAACTGGAAGTGCTGGAGCCTTACCTCTACCCGGTCGAAGGCTCGGAACTCGGCGAGCGGATGGCGGCGGGAGTTGAGCGGCGGTTGGGCGAAAGATAGTCCCCACCCTAGCCCTCCCCGTTCCGAGGAGGGAACATGTTGCATTCGTTCTATCGGTAAGCTCTCACCTCGAACTGAGCTGTCCCCTCACCGGAACGGGGAGGGCTAGGGTGGGGACTTGGTTCCTTTCGGCCCCCTCGGCCCTAGCCCGGCCACCTTGCCCGGGTCCGGCGTTTTCGGTTTGTGCGCACACAGATGACGGATCGCGCACTGCCAGCATTCCGGCGTGCGGGCCTTGCAGACATAGCGCCCGTGCAGGATCAGCCAGTGGTGTGCGCCCTTCTTGAATTCGGGTGGCGTGACACGCTCAAGGATCGCCTCGACCTGATCCGGTGTTTTGCCGGGGGCGAGGCCGGTGCGATTGGAGACGCGGAAGATATGGGTGTCGACGGCAATCGTCGGCGCGCCGAAGGCCTCGTTCATTACGACGTTGGCGGTCTTGCGGCCGACGCCCGGTAGGGTCGTGAGTTCCTCGCGGGTGCGCGGCACCTCGCCGCCGAAATCATCCAGGATCTTCCGGCTGAGCGCGATCACGTTCTTCGCCTTGTTCCGCCACAGGCCAATGGTCTTGATATGCTGGGCGACACCGTCCTCTCCGAGCGCCAGCATTTTCTCCGGCGTATCGGCCACGGCGAACAGTTTCTTGGTTGCCTTGTTCACCCCCACGTCCGTCGCCTGCGCGGACAGCGCCACCGCCACGACCAGCGTGAAAGGATTGACGAAATCGAGTTCGGTGCGCGGGTCCGGCCGGTCGGCGGCGAGCGCGGCAAACAGTTCGGCAGCCTGCGCCCGCGTCATTTTCGAGCGCGGCGTAGATGCTTTCCGGGGCTTGGCAGCTTGGGGCATGGA
This sequence comes from Hyphomonas sp., assembly GCA_041741055.1. Lineage (GTDB taxonomy): Bacteria > Pseudomonadota > Alphaproteobacteria > Caulobacterales > Hyphomonadaceae > Hyphomonas. Next base: position 1,019 of record JBGSKU010000281.1, on the reverse strand, counting down.
CTGAGGCATAGAGCGCCCTTTTCCGGACGCAAGGGCGTGCTACGTATTTCTCCGAATGCGCGCGGCCTTCCGCGCGCGCTGACGCGACCGGTCACCGGTGCGTGCCGCGGCAAACACACGAGAGGACGGCCTTGGACCACGGCGACACCATCTACCTCGATGCGACGCTGACGCCCAACCGGTCGCTCAGCGAGCGCGGCTTTGCCATCGGTATGGCGGTGATCGCGGTGGTGTTCTTCCTCACCGGCCTCTTGTTCTACTCGATGGGCGCGGTGCCGATCCTCGGCTTCTTCGGGCTCGACATGTTCGCCGTTTGGCTGGCTTTCCGCCTGTCCTTCCGCAAGCTGCGCGAGCAGACGCGGGTCGTGGTGACCGCCCGCAGTATCCGGATGCACCACATCGACCCCAAGGGCCGCGAGAAGCAGGCCGAAATCCCCTCCGCCTTCGCCCGGGTGGAGCTGGCCGAACCCGTGACCCATACCAGCTGGCTGCGAATCGAGCACGGCCGCACGGCCTTCGTGATCGGCCGGTTCCTGACCCCGGAGGAACGCCAGTCCTTCGCCGGCGCCCTGCGCAAGGCCCTCGCCGCCGCCCGCGCCGAACGCCTTCCGGCCTGAACGCAGCCCGTCATCAAAAAATGACGCAGGCGTCATGGTTTTTTGATTTCAGGTGTGCTAAATAATTCTCTGATCGTTCATTCGCCCCGCAGATGGGCCAGAATCCGGAGGAAAAATCATGGCTGCCGACACCTTCTCGTTCGAGAACCATCCCGCAATGGAACGCCCGAAGGTCACGCCGCGCGAGCCGATGCACCCGGGCTACACGGAAACCTATGGTGAAGTGAAACCGGCCTCCGAGCTGGATCTGGCGACCCTTGATGTGGTTGACCCCGAAGTCTGGCGCCAGGGCAAGTTCTGGGACCGGCTGGAGCGCCTGCGCAAGGAAGACCCGGTCCACTACACCCCGGACAGCTTCGTCGGCCCCTACTGGTCGGTCACCCTCTACGAAGACATCATGGC
>JBGSKU010000280.1:0-6237 GCA_041741055.1 Hyphomonas sp. | reverse complement strand
GTCACAGCGACAAGCGCAAACGCGACCGGCGCCAGCCAGCGGTCCCGCGAGATATAGATCCGCGCGAGTGTCACACCGAGCGACGGTTTGGGGGGCTCATACTGGAACCGCTTTTCCTCCAGCGCCTTGACGCCTTCCTTGAGGATGCGTTCGGGCACATCGATGCCTTGCGCCGCGTAGATGTCCTTCAGCCGCGCAAGCAACGCGGCTTCACGCGCGCCTGCGTCCAGTTCGGTCAGCACCAGCTGCTCGCGATGGCGCAGCGTATCGACCACGTCCATCGCGAGAAGGACCTCGTCGAGCTTGCTCTTGTCCTGAACGGCAGGCGCGGCGGTTTCGCTCACGGCTTGGGCAGCAGCGCGAGGCTTGCGCCTTCCGTCACGAGCTTGGTCAGGCGCCGCTTGCCGTCTTCAACGGCCTCGCGGATCTCTTCGGAGTTCTGGGTCGCGAGCTTGCGCATCTCGGCGATGATCGATTGCGTGCGCTCCTGGTAGGACACCACCGAGTCGACCAGCATCTTCACCGACGCCGCCGAGACCGTCGGGCCATAGCCCGCCTTCACTGCGGCTTCCTGAACCTTGCCGCCGATCTCGGCCAGAACTTCAAGGCTCTGGTTCACGCCCTTCTTCATCGCTTCCAGCGTCTGCGTGCTTTCATGCAGGCCGTGCATGCCGGTGAAGCTCGCGGTCAGCGCGGTCAGCACCACTTCATTCGTGGAGAAGAAGCTGACCGATTGCGCATACACGCGGTCCTTCGCGGTGGTCGTCTGCACCAGGCGCGCCATCACGACTTCAGACGTGTTGTAGCCGATCGTGATATTGTCCGAGAGGTCCTTGGCAATCTGGTAGCGCTTTTCCTCATTCTGCAGGTAGCGCAGCCGTTCATCACGGGCGAGTTCGAGACGCGCCCGTTCTGCTGCCTCTTCGCCCACATAAGCGCCGAGCGCCGCCACGGCCTCCCCCACGGACGTCCGGGCCGCGTCCAGCTTGGCTTCCGCCGCCTTCAGCACCTCCAGCGCCAGCACTTCGGACTGTTTCATCGCGCCCCGGAAGTCGAGATAGGCTTCCAGGATCTTGCGCTCCCGCTCGATCTGGTTGGCGGTCTCGTCCTGCACTTCAAGATAGGTTTCCTTGATCTTGCCGAACCGGCTCGCGATGTCGCCGCGCGTCATCTTCATCCAGACGTTCGAGGCGCGCTCCATCGTCGAGATCTTGCCGTCGGCATACTGATCCACCAGCGATTTCGCGTCGTCCCGGATGGAGTTGAAGGCCTTGGTCACGATCTCGTAGCGCTCGCCCACCGTGATGCCGGCCACCTGTTCACGCACCACGTCGTTGAACAGGCTCGCCTGGTCCAGCGTGCGCGCAATGGCAGCCACCTTGTCCGGTTCGACATCGGCGATCTGCTCCAGCAGCGCGACAAGCGGGGCCGCGCTGGTCTTGCCGCCGGGCACAAGACCCAGCTGCTTCAGCCCGGCCATCGCCTTGTCGAGATATTGCAGCGCCGTCGGGCTCTTTGTGTCCGCCATCGAATAGATCTCCCATACCGTCCGCAGCAGATCGCGGACACTCGCTTAATACGTAGCAACGGCGCGCCGCTGCACAAGGGAGTTTTTATCGAAAAACGACAAATCGTACTTTGGCGGCCGGAACGCCGATTGCGCCGCCAGCCGAGCGCTGAGCCGTATCCACCATCGCTCTTCCCGGCCAGGCACCGCGCGTCAAACCAGCGCATACATTCCCGGATCGAGCCCGCACCCCGATACAACGGCCCCACCGGACGGTTGGCGGTTTTCCGCGTCGCGAAGAGGCATCTTGCGCGCATGCCCCGCGCGGCCATACTATCAAAACGTAGCAGCGAGTTCGCTGCTACCGAGAAGACCGCCTGACGGACATAGGGCGGCGCAGCTCGGTGGGGCACGCGAGGAAACTCAGGCAAAATGCATATAGATGGACGTTCGCTTGCGAGTGGTTCCGTCGAGACGTGTGATGTGTGTATCGTCGGTTCCGGACCGGCAGGATACGCCGTTGCAACCGCTCTCAGAGGTTACGGTCTCGACGTCGTCGTGCTCGAAAGCGGCGGTCTCAACAGTGTGACCGGGCCGCACAACCTGTCCATGCTCGGAGCGGACTCCTCCGAGTTTGCAGGCCACTTCCATCCAAGCCGGCGCCAGGTCGGCGGCAATGCCAGCGCCTGGTACATCCAGGCCGGCAAGGATCATCGCTGGATCCGCCTTGCCGCGTTTACCGAAGCCGATCTCGCCGGCGTCGCGGGCGGCGACACGGAAGGCTGGCCCCTCTCCTATGACGAATACACACACTGGATCGGCAAGGCCGGCGAACTTTTCGACCTGCCGCCCGGCTGCGATTTCACGCCGCCGCCGGAAGGTTTTGACGGCGCCATCCGGACGCCCGGCCAGGAAACCCGCCTCTACCGGTTCGGCGACGCGGACCTGCTGCTTGCGAACATGCTGGAGCTTTACGAAAAGAGCCCGGAGATCCGCCTGATCAGCCGCGCCTATGCGACCGAGATCCTGCCGTCGGAAACCGGCGACAACATCCGCGCCCTCGTCTTCGCCACGGATCCCGGCAAGACCCACCAGATCCGCGCCAAGACCTTCGTCCTCGCCGGTGGCGGCATCGCCATACCCCAGCTGATGCTGGCTTCGCGCAGCGTGCAGCCAGAAGGGGTCGGCAACCAGTACGACACGGTCGGACGCTGGATGATGGACCATCCCTTGATCGCGGGCGGAGATTTCTACCCCGCCGACCCGGCCATGTTCCGCGCCGCAGCCATCTACGACATGCACGAGAATGACGGCGCGCCCTATATGGGCTTCCTGACGGCCACGCAGGACACCCAGACCCAGGCGCACCAGATCGCCTTCAACAGCCTGTTCTTCGCCCGCGAGGCCGGCTGGAAGGTGAAGATCGAGAACAAGCGCCACAAGCAGGGCGTCGCCGCCGCACTGACCATCCTGGCCGCGCTCCGCGAAAGGCGTATCCCGCCCCTCTCCGCCGCCTTCAACATGCTGATCGGCCTCGACGGCGTCATCGACCGGCTGCTGGAACGCTACAACCACAATGCGCCGGCCTCACTGACACGCGGCGGCTGGTCGAAGGACACCGAGCGCAAGTTCGACCGGTTCGAAGTCCTCCACATTGTCGAACAACGCCCACGCCGCGAGAACCGGATCACGCTCAGCGCCGAACGGGATCCCTTCGGCGTGCCCAAGGCGAAGCTGGACTGGTACTGGAACGACGAGGATGCCCAGGCGGTCATCGCGGCGCAGGACGCGCTCGCGACCGAGCTCGAAGCGAGTGGCATCGGCCGATACGACATCCAGCGCGACAATGGGAAGCCGATCGTCTATTCCGCCTCGGCGCGCCATTTCATGGGCACGACCCGGATGTCGGCCGATCCGAAGACCGGTGTGGTCGACGCCAATTGCCGGGTGCACGGACTGGCCAACCTGTTCATCGCCTCATCGTCCGTGTTCCCCACGGGTGGCTATGCCAACCCGACCCTGTCGATCACCGCGCTCGGCCTGAGGCTCGGCGAGCACCTGCTTCAACTTCTGCAGTCCCTGCCACCGGTTCTCTAGAGCGATGTCCACTCAAGTGGATACCGGTTGAGCGGAAGACATCGCGACAAAACGAGAAACGAGAGCCGGCATCGGCTCAGTCCCGCCCCACCGGAATATTCATCGGCACACCCGCCCGGTAAGGCCGGGCCTCATCAAGGGCCCGCGCATAACTTGGCCGCGCGATCAGCCGCCGGCGGTAGGCCCAGAGGTGCGTGAACTGCTCCGGGATCGGATAACACCAGTCGATATAGAGAAGGTGCGGCGCAGCGGCGCAATCGGCCAGGCTGAACGCATCGCCCACCACCCATTCGCGCCCCGCCATCCGGCCGTCCAGCACCGCGAATGCAGCGTCCGCCATCGCCCGCCACTTGGTCCCGTCATCCACGGCCTCACGTCCGATCGTGGGCCCGAACAGGCGCCATTGGGGATAGGCGATGTACTTGTCGAAGAAACGGTCCCACATCCGCACCTCGGCGGCTTCGAGCGGATCGGGCGGGATCAGACGCACTGTCTCCGGAAACCGCGCCTCCAGGTATTCGATGATTGCGGTCGCCTCGAAAACCGTCCGCCCCTCGTCCACCAGCACCGGCATCTTGCCGACCGGCCATAGCGAAGCGAACGCTCCCGCCACCGGCTGGCTGCCATCCAGCAACCGCCCGTCCCAGGCCAGTCCCTTCTCGTAGAGCGCCGTGACCGCCTTCTGGCAGTAGGACGAGAACGGATGGTAGTAGAGCGTAAGGGTCATGGGCCTGTGTCCGCGATCCGGCAATCAACGGCCCCGACCCTGCACGATCAGGCCCCGCTCGAACAAGCGCAATCGATGGCGGAGGCATCTCGGCTTGCAAGCTTTGAGAATGCGATGGTACGAACTTCAAAAGGAACCGCGATGTTCACGCTTGCGAAGGATTTCAAGGCAGCGTTCGGATCAGCATGGGTGCTGGTAGGTGTGTTGATCTCAGCGGTCGCGGTTTTTAATTGGTTAAGCAGCGTGCTGAAGATCGGCATGTCTACTGTCTTCGCTCGGCTATCAGACGCGTTCCGAGGTCTTTTCCACCCAGTCATAGAATTTGTGACAGGTTGGGCGACACATTGGATTCCGTTCGTGTCCACGCCAGAATTTAAAGATGGGTTCGTGCTTTGGGCTGCACTCACGGGTGCGGTTGTTCGCACACTAATCAGAAGATCTCTGCCGGCATTTCTGGAGAGGCGAGCGTACCTGGCCGAATATCCAGTACACTTCGTTCGAAGTCAGTGGCTTGTTTTTCTCGTCTTCGCTCTATTGTTCTTTCCGGTCGGCCTGCTGCTGGTTTTCATCGAGCCAATCGCATTGTCCAATCGGGATGGCCAGATAACTCATACTTCATCGCGAAACAAAGCCGCTGCAGTCGATGCAGGCCGCTACTTGTACGATGTAAGGATTACATTTTTGTTCCAACTGGTCGCAATCGCTCTCGTAGTTTGCATCTTCACACTTTTGAACGCCTCCGGCCTCCTTTAGCGCCAGAAAGGAACGCGTCGTAGTTTTGAATGGGCTCTTATGTGCCCAAGTCCAGTTCTTACAGCGGATTTGTTTTCAAATGGACGGAATGGTGGGCGGTACAAGGTTCGAACTTGTGACCCCTACGATGTCAACGTAGTGCTCTACCACTGAGCTAACCGCCCGCTCGGCGACGGCCGGAGCGGCCATGCGTTGCGAAGGGTGCGTATTGGACAATCCGGCGTGCGGCGTCAAGCGGGCTTTCGCCGCGCGGGGGGCGGTTTCAGGCCGCCATCACCTTGTCCACTTCCTCCACGATTTCGCGCAGGTGGAAGGGTTTGGAGAGGACCTTGGCCCCGGCCGGGGTCGGCGCGCCGGACGAGAGCGCCACGGCTGCGAAACCGGTGATGAAAACGATCTTCATGGCCGGGTCCAGTTCGGCGCCGCGGCGGGCCAGTTCGATCCCGTCGAGGCCCGGCATCACGATGTCGGTGAGCAGCAGGTCGAAAACTTCGCGCTCCAGCGCCTGCAGGGCGCCTTCGCCATCCGCGTAATCCTGCACGTCATGCCCCGCACGGCGCAGGGCCGCAGCGAGGAAGCCGCGCATCGAATCATCGTCTTCCGCGAGCAGGATCTTGGTCACGTGTTCCTCTTGGGCAGCGACTCAGTGCCGATTAGCGCATAAAGGCGAATGAAGGTAAATCAGTCGTGAACAGACCCCGATCCGGCGGGCCAATCTTTACACCTCGGGGCACGAAACCCCTTGACCTTGCTACCGGTTCTCAAACCATTAGCAGGATGCGCGAGACCTACCCCGCCCTGCGACTGGACCCTGTGGCCGAGCCGCCTCCGGCCGGATTGGAGGCGCCTTTCGACTTCACCGAGGCGCAACCCCTGGCCGCGCCCGTGCTGTTTGCCAGCCCGCATTCCGGTTCGCTCTATCCCGCCGACATGCAGGCCGCGCTCTGCGTGCCCCTGATCGATGTGCGCCGCACCGAAGATGCCTTCGTGGACGAGTTGTTTGCCGCCGCCCCGTCCCTTGGCGCGGGCCTTCTGGCGGCGCGGTATGGCCGCTCCGTCGTAGACCTTAACCGGGATCCCAACGAACTCGACGCCTCGATGTTCCAGGACGGCCCGCCCCGGCCCTGCGGCCTGCCCACGGTCCGGGTCGAGG
>JBGSKU010000279.1:0-5856 GCA_041741055.1 Hyphomonas sp. | reverse complement strand
TACAAATCGGCTGCCCCCTATCCGCCCCCGCCGCCTCCGCCGCCCCCGTCACCGCCGGTAACGTCCGGCATGGTCGGCGGAACGATGGTGACAATCACGCAGGCCGATATCGACTCGCTGAACCTGCCTTCGGATGACAAGACACAAGGTGTTTCGTCCAGCGTCTGCATGATCTACCAGATCGAGCAGTAATACTCTTTGTACGGATCGTTTTTGGCCGCTGGGTCAAAAAGGGTTGATCCTTTCGTCAAACTGGCGTCTTAAGGGGAGGCGGAGCAATCGCTCCGCCTCCCAACGCATTGTCACGCTCCTTTATGGAGCCACGGCAGACAAACCAGAAAAGGAAAACACCCCATGGCGAAAGCGCCCAGTGCGAAGGAACTGCTTGTCGAGAAATACATCGCTGACCTGAAAGAAAAGGTCGGAGAAGCAAGGCCGGATCTTGCGCTGCTTGATGCGTGCGTCAAGGCAAGCGGCCCATCGATCTACAAATCCGACTCGGCCACAGTTGCCGCGTCGAACAAGGACGAGATGGAACGTGTACGGACCAGCTTCATCGTGAAGAAGCTCGGCGTCACCGACGAAGCGAAAGGCCACGCTGCCCTCAAAGCTGCGGTCGAGAAATACGGCCGCGCCGTGCGCGCAAAACACCGCCCGGTCATCTACTATCTGATCGCGAAAGAACTGAAGAAGGCCGCCGCTCTCAAAGCCGCCTGATCGCCCTCACTCAAAGTGCAAATCGCCGCCCCGGATGGCCAGGGCGGCGATTTCTTTGTGCTCGCCGCCGGACAGAGCGCACGTTGCTCCCCACGAGGCACCAATTTGATTTCCACCAAAAAGGTCGTAACGATCACCGAAGGTGGACTGCGGAATACACAGGCAGCTCACCAGAAAACCACAACGGTTGTGACCTGATGAAAGGGAATTCCCATGCTCCGTCCAGCTCTTCTCGCCTTCGCATTCTTGGCGCTCGCGGCACCCGCCTTCTCCCAGATCAAGGAAGGCCGCGACTACCAGGAAGACGCCTACGTCACACCCTACTGGACCCGCGCGCCGGTCATCGAGGCCATCGGCCGCGCCGAACTCGAGATCGCGCCGAACCAAGCAAGTTTCTACGTTTCCTTTGTCGAAACGGACAAGGATGCCGCCGTCGCCACGGACAAGGCTGTTGAGCGCGCCAAGGTCGCTTATGAGGCCATCAAGCGTACGGGTGGCGCGCAGGTGATCGCCGAAACCTCGGTGGAGGTTGACCCTTACTATGAACAGTACAGGGACGAAAGCGGCGACCTTGTGGACAATGAGCGCGCGGACAAGATCCGCGGCTATTCAGCCGACGTGTCTATCGAAGTGGAGGTGAATGGCGACCTCAGCCTTGCCGGCAAAGTGCGCGCCGCAGCGCTCGCCGCCGGGCCGGAAGACTCTTCATCGCTCGACATATCTACAAAGGTCAGCGCCGAAGCTCACCGCGCTGCCTATGAGGCGGCCGCCGCCGACGCCGACGCTCGCGCGAAGGCCAGCGCTGCCGCATTGGGAACAACGCTTGGGCAGCTGCTCGTCATACAGGAAGGCAATGGCCCCTGCCTCGGGCGTTGGAGCCAGAGCGCCATCGGAATTGTCGGCGGCAACCTGACAGTTGACACCGTGCTGGACGAACTGCCCCAAGCAAGGGCTCGCCTGCAAACTGTCACTGTCACAGGGGCGAGGAAAACGAACGCTTCCTTTATCACAGATGCGCAGATCGCACGTCTCGACCTGCCCTCAGACGCCCGACCACAAACGATCACATCCTCCGTCTGTGTTGTATTCGCCGCCGGGGAGTGATCCCCGGCGCGAGATGCGATTCCTGCGCAAGACAATGCGATGCTCATACTGAGCGAAGTCGAAGGATGGGCCAAGCGAAGCTGAACCAGCCCCCACTTGTCCTTCCGCTTTGCGCGGGATGAGCGCGCGTCCTTGTTGCAGGAGAGTTGCCCGCGCGGCGGCTAAAACCCGTTCAGCTTTGCATACCGGTCGCGATGCCAGCTGGCCGAGCCGTACAGCGCTTCCTGCACCCGGGCACGCTTCATGTAGAAGCCAGGCTCTGCCGCATCGGTCATGCCGATGCCGCCGTGCATCTGCACGCAATCATTCGACACCATATGCACGAGTTCACCCGCCTTCGCCTTCGCGAGGCTGGCGAGTTCGGCAAGGTCGGTCTTGCCCGCATCCGCCGCATCCAGCGCCGCTGCAACGCAGGAGCGCGTCATCTCCAGCTCGGTGAACATCTTGGCCGCCCGGTGCTGCAGCGACTGGAACGAACCGATCAGCTGGCCGAACTGTTTGCGATTGTTGAGGTATTCCAGCGTCATATCGAACGCAGCCTGGGCCGAACCTAGCATCTCGGCCGCCATGCCGATCGCCGCGCGATCGAGCACGGGATCGAGAATGTCGGCGCCCTCGTCTGCGGGGCCGAGCAGCGCCGACTCCGGCACATGCACGCCATCGAAATTGACATGCGCGGCGCCGTGGCTGTCGACCGTCTTCAACGCCTCGACGGTAACGCCCTTGGCCTTGCTCGGCACAAGGAACAGGCTGATGCCATGCCGGTCGCCCGCTTCGCCGAAGGTGCGCGCCGCAACGATGAACATGTCGGCGTAGTGCCCGTCAGGCACATATTTCTTGAGGCCGTTCAGCGTGAAGCCCTGGCCATCGCGCTCCGCTTCGGTGGAAATATTGTGCGGCGAAAAATGCGCGGTCTCGTCCAGCGCCAGCGCGAATGTGGTTTCGCCGGCGGCGATCTTCGCCAGCCATTCAGCCTTCTGCGCCGGCGTGCCGCCGAGTTGCAGCGCCGAGGCGGCGATCAGCGCGGTCTGCAACAGAGGCGTCGCCGCCAGCGTGCGGCCCTGCGCTTCCAGGATCTGGCCAAGGCCGGTGAGGCCGAACGTCTCGCCGCCTGGTTCATCCGGAATGATCACGCCGAAGAAGCCAAGCTCTGCCAGCTTCTTGCGGGTCGCCGGGTCGTTCCCGTTGGCGCCCGAGTCGCGCAGGCTGCGCAGGTGCGAGACCGGCATCTCATCGCGGGCAAACGCCATCGCCGTTTCGCGCAGCATTTCCTGATCTTCGGTGAGGATAAAACTCATGTCGCGTCCACCTTTGTGTCCATTGATACGTTTTTGACTTTGCGGGCCCAGCGCACGGCTTGTTCCAGCCGGTCATTGCCCCAAAACATTTCGCCGTCCGGCGCGAAGAAGGTCGGTGCGCCGAACACGCCGCGCGCGGCCGCCTCTTCGGTATTCTTTTTCAGTTCGGCCTTCACCGCCTCGCTGCTGGCGCGTGCCACCACGCCGTCCGGCGAATGGCCGAGCCGGATCAGCAGGCCTTCCAGGAAGGCGTCATCCGAGATCACTTCACCTTCAACGAAGTTCGCCCGGTAGACGGCGCGCACGAAGTCCGGCCTCGCCGACAATGGCAGGGCCAGCACAATGCGCGCCGCCTTGAGGCCGTTCTGCGGAAAGATCGCCGGCTTGTTCAGCGGCAGGCCTTCGTCGATGCAGGTCCGCTCCAGATCGCGCCACATGTATCGGCCCTTCACCGGGAAGGCATTGAAGGGGCTGTCCTTCAGGCCCTGCTGGGCATTGAACAGCGGTCCCAGCAGCATCGGCTTCCATACTACATGCAGTCCTGCAGCGCCCGCGACCTTCTCGATCCGCATGGCTGCCGGGTAGGAATAGGTTGAGGCGAACTCGAACCAGAACTCGATCATCGGACTACTGATGATCTTTCAGGCCCAGCACGCGCTTGGCGATGACGTTGAGGTTGATCTCGGACGTGCCGCCCTCAATGGAGTTGCCCTTCGAGCGCAGCCACTGGCGGGTGACCTTCTTGGCGTTCTTGTCGAAGCCCTCCCCTTCCCAGCCGAGGCCTTCCGTGCCGAGCGCCTCGATCAGCAGCTCGTGGCGGTCCTGGTTCATCTTGGCGGCGGCGTATTTGAGGATCGAGGCGGTGTGGCCCACCGCCTGGCCCGCCTTGGCCTGTTCGGTCTGGCGCTGAACGGTCAGCGCGAACGCCTTTGCGTACATCCTGTGATCGGTGATACGTCCGCGCAGGTCGCCATCCGCGATGCGGCCGGACTCGTCCGTGCCGATATGCTGCTTGGCATAGTCTTCCGGCCCCAGGATGCCGGAGCCGCCCGTCCCGCCAAAACCACCCGCCGAAATCGACGAGCGTTCGAACTGCAAGAGCCGCTTCGCAATCTCCCAGCCGCCGTTGACCTTGCCGACCAGCTGGTCCTTCGGAACCTTCACGTCGGTGAAGAAGGTTTCGCAAAACGGGCTCTCGCCGGAGATCAGCTGGATCGGGCGCGCTTCCACGCCCGGGCTCTTCATGTCGAACAGGATGAAGCTGATGCCTTCATGCTTGGTCGATGTGTCGGTGCGCACGAGGCAGAAGATCCAGTCCGCCTTGTCGGCGTAGGACGTCCACACCTTCTGGCCATTGATCAGGTAATGGTCGCCCTTGTCCTCGCAGCGTGTCTGCAGGCCGGCGAGGTCCGATCCCGCGCCCGGCTCGGAATAGCCTTGGCACCAGCGGATCTTGCCCTTCAGGATATCGGGGATGAAGCGCAGCTTCTGTTCATGGTTGCCGAATTCCAGCAGCGCCGGGCCGAACATCCAGAGACCGAACGAGAACAGCGGCGGGCGCGCCTTGATGCGGCGCAGCTCCTGTTCCAGCACGCGGGCTTCCTCGCGGCTGAGCCCGCCGCCACCGTATTCCTTCGGCCATTGCGGCGAGGTCCAACCCTTTTCGCCCATCCGGTCGAGCCAGATCTTGGACTCGGGGTTCTTGAAGGTCGCGTTGCGCCCGCCCCAGACAATCTCGTCGTCCGGCATCGGTGTGCGCATCGAGGGCGGGCAATTCTCTTCCAGCCATTTGCGGGTCTCGGCGCGGAACGCCTCGAGTTGCTCGGCATTGTCGTAGGCCATCGGCTCACTCCCTCGGATGATGTGTTTTGGTCGTGGGCATCCTAAGCCGCCCCTCTTCATCCGCCAAGCGCTCACGCGGCGTCAGAACCAGCCATCGTCGCGCTTGAACGGAGCACGAACGTTTCGCATCCGGAACGATACGCCTGTCAGGCGACCCGGTGCGGTGTCTTGGCCCAAAAGTGCGGGCAACGGGCCAGGCCATAGACCGCCCGCACCATCGCGATCGATTGCAGCGGCCAATAGAGCGGCAAGCTCGCCGCCAGAACCCAGCGCCGCCAATCCTTCCGGCCCGGCGCCCAAAAAGCCATCGCGATGCCTGCCGCATAGGACACCGCCGCCAGCATCAGGAAAGCCGGCCCCATCGCCAGACCCGGCACCAGCGCACACAGCGCCAGCCAGATCGTCCATGGCCCGTGAACGACCGCGGACAGGATTGCAGCACCCAGCGTCAGTTGCATCGACAGGAAGCCGCGCAGTCCCATCTCGCGCACGGCTTCGCCGGGCCGGCGCATCACCACAAGCCAGGTCTGCAGGAAACCCTTGAGCCAACGCGAGCGCTGGTTGATCCAGACCAGCAGCCCCTCAGGCGGCGCCTCCAGCGTCGGCGGCGCGATCATGCCGACCGTTAGTCCCTCGCGTGCCAGACGGAGGCCGAGATCGGCATCTTCCGTCACATTCCAGGCGTCCCAACCGCCCGCTTTCACCAGCGCCGTGCGCCGGAAATGATTACTCGTCCCGCCCAGCATCACGGGCAGGCGCTGGCGCACCAGCCCCGGCAGCAATCGGCCGAACTGAACAGCATATTCCAGCGCCCATTGGCCCGCGATCCAGCCGCGCGCACCCTCCCCCACAAGCGGGGCCTGCACACAGGCAAGCGCCGCCCGGCCGCTCCGGA
>JBGSKU010000278.1:0-62379 GCA_041741055.1 Hyphomonas sp. | reverse complement strand
GCATGCCGCCGCCGAGGTTGCGGCTGTGTCCGAGCCGGGTGGACCGCAGGCGACGGGGCGGGTCCGCATCGGCGTGCCCGAAGGTCTGGGTAACCAGCTGATCGCGCCGGCCATCGCCGACTTCGCGACCCGTCATCCCCGTCTGGGTCTCGACCTGATCGCCCTGTCCGGCTTCGTCAGCGTACCCAAGCGCGAGGCCGACATGTCCATCCTGCTGACGCGCCCGAAGGCAGGACGGCTGAAGGTGCGCAAGCTGTCCGACTATTCGCTGCACCTCTACGCCGCGCCGAAATACCTGAAAGCGCACGGGGCGATCACGGATGTTACCGATCTGGCTGGTCATTCGCTGATCGGGTATGTCGACGACCTGATCTATTCCTCTCAGCTGCGCTATCATGAAGAGATCATGCCGGGACTGTCACTGCGCTTCTGCAGTCCCTCGATTGTCGCGCAATGGCAGATGACACGGGCTGGCGCCGGGATTGCGGTGCTGCCTCATTTCATGGCCGCAGCTGATCCGGAGCTTGTGCAGGTTCTGCCGGATGCCGTCCGGATCGAGCGGGCGCTGTGGCTGGCGATCCATGAAGACGTGCACACTCTTGCTCGAGTCCGGGCGACCAGCGAGTTCCTCATCGATCTGTTCGAAACCTCACCGGGCAGGCTTCTCAGCGAACCACCGCAGCCACCGGTCAGGGGCCTGTGAAGCGGATTGTGCCTTCCGCCAGTCCTTTTTGCACAATGTTTGCCCCACCGGATTTCATCATCCACTCAAGACGGTGGTCCCGGTACTGACGTTTGAACAGGCCCGCCTTCACCGCCTGATCGACCTGCGCCATGCCGGAGATGGAAGCCTCAGACTCAGCGCGGGTTTGTGAGACACTCTCCCGCGCGTTGGTGCGGGCGGCCCAGACCGAAAGCGCGCTGCCTGCTTCAGGCGCAATGCCAAATCCCGCAGCTCCATTCAGGAACGGCACGACACTCAGGTCGCCCCAACCGAAATCCGCCCCATTGAACCAGTCCGCCTTGCCGAGCCGGGCTTCGAGCATGGCAAAGAAGGCGGCCGCCTGGGTCCGGGCGCAGGATTCAATCTGTGCCTTCAGGTCACCTTCAGCACGCTTGAAGAAGTTGAGTTCGCCGAGCCCCCAGGTGATCGCCTCGAACTGGGTGTCCATGATGTCTTCGATCATCCGGACGCGGGCTTTCCCGGCCGGCGTGGACGGCAGCATGGGCGGCGATGGCCAGACCTCCTCGATATATTCGAGAATGATCGTGCTGTCGAAGATGGACGTGTCGCCATGCACAAGTGCGGGCACTTCGCCGCGCGGATTGGCCTTGGCGAAACCAGAGCCGGTGACGCCTGTGCCAATGCCTTCGGGCAAGCGCGCCTCAAAAGGCACACCCTTTTCGCGCAGGGCGATTTTCACTTTCTGCGCATAGGGCGACAGCGGGTGTTCGTAGAGAACGAGGTCGGTCATGGCTTGGCCTCTGCAGAACCGTTGGGACCTTCAGAGTGACATGACCGCCCGGGCGCACAAGATGTGACGCCGGGTGGCCCGTCCGCTACGTCAAGGCTCAGGCGGTCGCGGGTTTCCGCGTGAACACGGTCTGTGCCTGGCAGAATTCGAGGACGCCGTCGGGGCCCCCTTCAACGCCGATACCAGACTGCTTGAAGCCGCCGAAGGCCGCGTGCGGGCTGAGGTGCTGGCTCTCGTTGATCCAGACTGTGCCGGCCTGCAGGCGGGTCGCGATATCCTGCGCCCGCTCGATGTCGCTGGTCCAGATCGAGGCGCCGAGACCGTATTCACTGTCATTGGCGCGCCCGACGACCTCATCGAGATTGTCGAACTTCAGGAGCGGCAGGACCGGGCCGAACTGCTCTTCCTGCACGATGCGGGCATTTTCCGGCGGGTTGTCGAGGATCGTGATCGGCACGAAGTAGCCCGGCACCTTGGCCTCGTCTCCGCCAATCAGGAACTTGTAGCCATTATCCTTGGCGTCCTGGATCAGTTCGAGGACGCGCCGGTACTGCGCGGAGTTCTGGATCGGTCCGATCTGGGTGCCCTGCTCCGCGCCGTCGCCGATCTTCACGGTTTTCGCATACTCGACGATGGCGGCCTTCAAAGGTTCGTACACGTCCTTGTGGATGTACATGCGCTTGGTGGCGATGCAGATCTGGCCGGTGTTGCGGAAAGCGGCCCAGAAGAGATCTTCGGCCACCTTTTTCACGTCCACATCCGGCATCACGATGGCCGGATCATTGCCGCCGAGTTCGAGCGTGACGCGCTTCAGCGAACCGGCCGCGCTTTCCATGACCTTCTTTCCGGTCTGTGTGGAGCCGGTGAAGCTGACCTTGTCGATGCCCGGATGGGCGGTCAGCCAGGGACCGAGCCGGTCGGATCCCGAGATGACGTTCAGTACGCCGTCCGGCAGGACGCCGCGCAGCAGCTCGCCGATCCGCAGCGGGGTGAGCGGTGTGGTCGGCGCGGGCTTCAGCACGACCGTGTTGCCAGCGAGCAGCGCCGGGCCGAGCTTGAAGGCGGCGAGGATGATCGGGAAGTTCCATGGAACGATGGCCGCCACGACGCCGATTGGTCCGTAGCGCGTGATGGCGTGGCGCTCGGCTGAGTCTTCGGAGACGTGTTCGGGGATCTCATGCTTGGAAGATTCCATCAGCCAGAAGGCGCCGCCGCCGACATCGCCTTCGGCGTCCGGATGGGGCTTTCCCTGCTCGCGCGTCAGCAGGCGCGACAGTTCGGGGATGTTCTGCATAATGACGCCGGCCATGGCGTTGAGCAGTTCACGGCGCTTTGCGATCGGGGTGGCTTTCCAGGCCGGGAATGCCGCGCGGGCTGATGCAACGGCAGCATCGAGTTCGGCCTTGGAACAATCAGGGGCCTGCGCAAAGACCTGTCCCGTCGCTGGGTTCTCGACGCCGAAGGTTTCCGTTCCGGCAACGGCCTTGCCGTTGATGGTCATTGTATAGGTCTGGTCAGCCATGGTGTTCACTCCCGAGTTTTTTGTCCCGGCAAGGTATGGCACAAGAATTCGGAGGCCTCTACAGGCCCAGAGGTCGACGAGTGGACCGGGGGGCAACCACGTACTTTCCCTGATTGCCCGGTTTCCTGCGCCGGGCGGTACTCAGCCCGATGCTGTGACATGGGAGAGTCGCCGTGGACGGAAGCTTCGGAATCACAAACAGCGAGGCCGATGTGGCGTTCCGGCACGCGGTCGATACCTTTCTCGACACAGCCTTGACCGATGAATTGCGGGCAGCGGGCCGTGCGACTACCGGCTTGAAGTCCGCCCCTTGGGCCTGCGCAGCCTGGCGTGAGAAACTGCATGCGCAAGGCTGGTATGCCCCATCCTGGCCGGTCGAACATGGCGGTGCGGGCTGGAGCACGGAGCAGCGGCTCTATTTCGAGAATGCGTGCGCGATGCGCGATGCGCCATTGCTGCAATCGTCCGGCATCCGCACCATCGGCCCACTGATCATTGCGGAGGGAACGCCTGAACAGAAGGCGCGGTACCTGCCCGCCATCCTGAACGGACAGCACGAGTGGTGCCATGGCTTTTCCGAGCCGCAAGCCGGATCGGACCTTTCCGCCCTGTCCCTGCGCGCCGAACGTGACGGCGAAGACTTCATTCTCAGCGGCAGCAAGATCTGGACAAGCTTCGCCCAGTACGCAACGCACATGTTCCTGCTCGCCCGCTGTGATGCAGGCAGTACAGGCGGCGACGGGCTCGTCTTCCTGCTGGTCGAGATGGACCGCCCCGGCATCACCGTGAACCCGATCCGGTTCATCGACGGTGACCACGAAACCAACGAAGTGTTCTTCGACCGGGTCCGCACACCGGTCGCTGACCGCGTGGGAGATATTGGCGCGGGCTGGAAAACCGCCAAGCGGCTCATGGCGATCGCGCGGTCGAACAACACGACCACCGGCATGTTGCGCCGGGCCCTGCGCGCGGCCGAGCGTGGCTACAGGGAGTCTGGATACGGCGACCCCGCCTTGCGGGCACGCCTTGCCGAACTTGCCCAGCGGATCGACATGTTCGAAGCGTTGGAAGTCCACGCCGGCGCCGGGCGCATCGGCATCGGCGAGGCGCCCGCGACTTCTATTCTGAAGTTGCTCGCCACCGAACTGCATCAGGCGATCACGGAAATCGGCATCGAACTGGCACCAAACAGCGACTTTGCACTGGCGAAGTACTTCGCAACCCGGGCTGCAACGATCTACTCCGGAACCAGCGAAGTCCACCGCAACATCATCGCCAAGGCCATCGGGTGCCCCTAGCGACTGGAGGTTGCGCTCTGCCGTCACGAAATAGGGCTTGCTTGCCTTTGCGTTATATACCGATCAATCGAAATTCACGGCAGTGGAATCACCGGGAACCCGGGGTCCGGAAACTGACCGAAGGGAGGAAAAGGCCGGCAACCCCTTTGCCGGACGTAACCAATGGACGGCGATACGCAACTGCTTGATGACCGCCCACTGACGCTTCCGCAGCGGGCCCGGCGCCTGTTTCAGTCGCAGCAGTCCCGGCGTTGGCTGGCCGCCGGGGCGGTGTTGCTGTTCGTGCTGATGGCAACGCATTTCGTGATGGACCGCGCCGCCTATGTGACAACCGCAGATGCGCGCGTCGCCTCTGAAATGATCGCTGTCTCCACCGATATATCCGGCCGGATCACACGCGTGGCGGTCAGCGAAGGCGACCGCGTCGCTGCAGGCGACGTGCTCTATACGATCGACGACCGCGAAGCTGAATTCACGCTGGCGGAGTACGAGGCGGAGGCCGCGCGGCTACGCGCCGAAATCGCCCGCGAAGAGGCTCGCGCAGGTCTTTCCGCATCCAAGGCCGGCAGCCAGGTTGCCGCCCGGCAGGCAGGAACGCGCTCGGCATCAGCGTCGGTCGAAGCCGCCCGGTCAAATCTCGAAACAGCGCAGCAGGAACACGACCGCACCAAGAACCTGCTGGATCAAGGCCGGATTCCGAAGAGCACCTACGATCAGGCAAAGAATGCGCTGGAGACGGCGCAGCAGGCCCTCTTGAGGGCACAGGCCGAGCGCGAAACCGCCGCCGCCGAGCAACGCACGGCGAGCATCACTGGCGAAGAGGTGCGGCTGATCGATTTTGACCTCACCGTGCTGCAGGCCGAACTGGAACAGGCGGAAGCGCGTGTCGAGGCGCAGAAAGTGGTGGTGGAACAACATACGATCCGCGCGCCCGTCAGCGGCGTTATCGACGAGCTCTTCTATGATCCCGGTGAGCACTCTTTGCGGGGCTTCCGGATGGCGCTGATGCACGATCCGGCGAACGTCTGGGTTACGGCCAACATCAAGGAAACCGATATCCGCAACATCCATCCGGGTGCGAGCGTACTTGTGATGGCGGACAGCAATCCGGGAAACACCCTGAAAGGGCATGTGACGGGCATTCGGGAGACCACTTTGTCGGAAGCGGCAATGATGCCGAACCCCAACGCCAATGGCGTGTTCACGAAGATCACCCAGCGGATCAAGGTCCGGATCGATCTCGACTCGACGGACGTCCACCTGAGGGCTGGCACGATGGTGCGTGTACGGATCCGCAAGTCCGAGCGCCCGCCGGCGAAAACTTGACCAGCGCGGCAGGCATGTCGCTCCCTGCCGGCTCGCCACCTGCACGGGTAGCCGTCGAGATTCCTGAAGATGCCGGCGCCGCGATCCGCGAGCGCTTCGCACAGTTCGGGGCAAGTTATCGCTGGTTCCTCCTGTTGACGATGCTGATGGGGTCCATGTCGACCCTGTTGGCGGCAACGACCGTGAATGTGGCCCTGCCCGCCATCATCGGGGCATTCGGCCTGGGCCAGGATCAGGCGCAATGGATGTCGACCGCGTTCCTCGCCTCCTCGACGCTGGCCATGCTGGCCAATGCCTGGGCCATGACGACCTATGGCCCCCGCGCAACCTATGTGTTCGGCATGGCGTCGTTCATTGTGGGCTCGCTGTTGGGCGCGGTCAGCAATACGCTTGAGCTGCTCATCCTGTCGCGTGCCATGCAGGGCGTATCGGCAGGCCTGCTGCAACCGATGTCAATGTTCCTGATCTTCAAGACCTTTCCGGACCGCCAGCGCGGCACAGCCATGGGACTGTTCTCCATCGGCGTGGTGCTGGCACCTGCCTTTGGGCCGGCGCTAGGTGGGATCGCAGTCGACGTCGCCAGCTGGCGGCTTGTTTTCGTGGCCACACTGCCGCTCGCCATACTCGCACTGATGGTGGCTCCATTCCTGATGCCGTCCGGCGACCGGGACGGCGCCAGGAAACAGCCCCTCGACTGGCAAGGTTTGATCCTGCTGGCAGTGGCATTGGTGGGCTTGCTGTCTGCCTTCGCGAATGCCAACCGGGACGGATGGGACTCGGACAAGACACTGATCCGGATCGCCGTCTCCGTGGTGGCAGGCGTTGTGTTCTTCTTCTGGGAGCGGCGCCATCCCTTCCCCGCGCTCAATCCCGCGATCTTCAAGTACAGGCAGTTCTGGGCGTTCAGCATCGTGATCGTGGCGACCGGCACTGCGATCTATGGGTCGACCTATCTCATCCCTCTGTTCGTGCAGCTTGTGCAGGGATACTCTCCCACGGCGGCCGGGGTGATGATGATCCCGGCGGGCCTCGCCATGGTGGTCGGTTTTCCGATTGCCGGCCGGCTGACCGACCAGATCGACCCGCGCTGGCTGCTTGGATTCGGCACGTTCAGCTTTGCCGCCTCTTCGTTCCTGCTCTCAGGCATCACGGCGCTGACCCCCTATTGGGTGCTGGTCAGCTGGATCGTTCTTAGCCGGGTCGGCATCAGTTTCAGCATGTCGCCGGCGAACACCACGGCCGTCCGCGCCGTGCCTCAGCACCTGCTGGCCTCGGCGACGGGAGGGGTCTCGTTCCTGATGCAGGCGGGCGGCGCATTCGGCGTGAACCTTCTCGCGGTCCTGCTGCAACGGCGTATGCTGTTTCATGGCGAGCACCTGGTTTCGGAAATGAACGAAGCGAATTCGGAGTTCCTGTTCCAGCACGCGCTGCAGGCGCAGGCGCTGGAGACCACCGGAATGCCTCAGCTGACCGCGTTCACGAGCGCGTTCCAGAACATAAGCCAACGTGTGGCCGCTGAGGCTACCGAGCTGGCCTTCCGTGATTGTTTCTACGTGATCATGATCTGGTTCGTTCTTGTGTTTTCGGCTGTTTTCCTGATGCCGAAGCCCAAGCTGAGGTAAATGTCAGGCTATTGAAAGATTCGCCCCACTGCATCGCCGGATGCAGTGCCTGCCCTTGCGCCATGTGTTCCTTTCCCCCGCGTTCTGTGCATGATCTTGCCAAAATCAGCTAAAAGGAATTGGGGAGAGAGATGCATTACGCCGAGCTCATGAAAGCCCGCGAAGAACTGACCGGACCGGGCGGCGCATTCGAAATCGAAGTCGCCGACGTGCTGGGCCACCGCCTCCTGAACTACAAGAACGCCCCGCCGAGTATCCGGGAGTTCTGGCTTTCGACACTCCAGTTCGCCGAGCGCCCGTACCTCGTCTATGGCGACGAACGGCTCACCTACGCCGACTCCCACAAGCAGGCCAACGCCGTTGCGGCCTGGCTTGTGAGCCAGAGCGTGAAGCCGGGTGAGCGCGTGGCCATCGCCATGCGCAATTATCCCGAATGGATGCTGATCTACTGGGCCTGCGTGTCGATAGGTGTGGCCGTGGTCGGCATGAACGCCTGGTGGACTCCCGAGGAAATGACATATGCGCTGAACGACTCGGCGCCCAAGGTGATGTTCCTTGATGCCGAGCGCCTCGAACGGTTTCGCGAATGCCCGGATCTGGCCGGAAAGCTGAAGCTGGTGGGCGTGCGAATCCCGGATGCCAGCCCGGACGTCACGCCCTGGAGCGATGTCATCGCTCATGGCGGCGACATGCCGGATGTGAAGGTCGATCCGGACTCCGATGCCTGCATCTTCTACACGTCGGGAACGACCGGCTTCCCCAAGGGGGCGCAGCTGACGCACCGCGGTTGTGTGGCAAACCTGATGAACATGATGTTTGCAGGCGCCTCGACGGCGCTCGCCATGGAGCGTGCCACCGGATTGGTTCCGCCCGCGACACCTCCGATTCCTGTGACCTTGATCACCACGCCCCTGTTCCACGTGACGGCCAACAATTGCGGGGCCTACGCAGCGACGGCCGCAGGCGGCATGCTGGTGCTGATGTATCGCTGGGATGCCGGCGAAGCGCTCCGGATGATCGAGCGCGAACGGGTCACGGGCATGAGCGGCGTGCCCGTGATGGCGCGCGAACTGATCAACCATCCCGACTTTGCCAAGACCGATACCTCGAGCCTGACGGCGTTGGCTGGCGGCGGCGCGCAAGTGCCGCCGGATCTTGTGCTCAAGATCGAAGCCCAGGTTGCCACAGCCCGGCCGAGCACCGGTTATGGCATGACCGAAACCTGCGGGATCATCACGTCGGTCTCCGGCGACTTCTTTGTGGACAAACCGGACACCGCCGGCCCCTACATGCCGAACTTCGAAGCCAAGTGCGTCGATGACGATGGCAACACCGTTCCGCCCGGCCAGGTGGGCGAGCTTTGGGTCAAAGGCTCATCCGTCATCAAGGGATACATCAACCGGCCGGAAGCGACGGCAGCGTCGATCACCGACGGCTGGCTGCATACTGGCGACGTGGCCCGGATCGACGAAAACGGCTTCATCTTCATCGTTGACCGCAAGAAGGACATGGTGCTGCGCGGCGGCGAGAACGTTTACTGCGCCGAGGTCGAAGCGACAATTTATCGGCACGCCGCGGTTGCGGAATGCTGCGTGTTCGGCGTGGCCGATGAACGCCTCGGCGAAGAAGTCGGCGCGGCGGTGGTATTGAAGCCGGGTGAGCGCGTGAACGATACCGAGCTGCGCGCGCATTGCGCGGTAATCATGGCGAAGCACAAGGTGCCCCGCTACATCTGGTTCCTCGACGAGGCCTTGCCTCGCAATGCCAGCGGCAAATTCCTCAAGCGCGAGCTGCGAGACCGTCTGAGCCCGACGGTCGAGTCCGCTTAAGCCAAGACGGCCGTAGAGAAATCTACGGCCCCTGAACTTCATCCATGCGCACTTCGACGCGCAGGCTTTCGATGCCGCCACCCTTATAGATGGTGCCTGATGTCGGCGTGGCATCCACATAGTTGCGCCCGCAGGCGACGCGGATGTGATCCTGATTGGCGGCGCAACCATTTGTGGGGTCGAAACCGCGCCAGCCGACATAGGGCAGATAGACTTCCGCCCAGGCGTGCGACGCATCCGACTGGATCTTGTTGGTGTAGTTGGCGCCCGTGTAGATGTAGCCCATCCGGTAGCGCGCGGGCAGGCTGAGCAACCGCGTAAGGCAGATGAACAGGTTGGCAAAATCCTGACAGACGCCGCGCCGGTTGGTGTAGACCTCGAACGGCGTCGTGCTGATCTGGGTGCTGCCCGGCACGTACTGGAAGTCCTTGTAGATGCTCAGATTGATGTCGTTCACCGTGCGGAGCAGATGATAATCGTTCCGCTCGACGAAGCTCATCGCGTAGTTGGTCAGCTCTCTCAGCTGGCTCTCCGGAAGTTCCGGGGGCAGAAGGTAAGGCAGCATCATCTGGCGCTGCCATGGCATCCAGATCAGCGGGATCGACGTCTGGCGCAGCGCAATGCCGTGATCGTCCGGCGGGGACTGGTAGATCTTCACCCGGCTGGTCGCCGTGACCGACAGGTCCTGGTACGGCGTTGTGATCTCGCAATGGACCGATTGGTTGCCGAACACGTCTTCATACTGAATTTCTTCAGCGGCCGAGGACAGGGTCAGCTTCGAATGCACAACTTCCTGGATCAGGTCGTCCGTCGGGATCAGACGAAAAAGATGCGTGCTGCGCTCGACCGGCTCTGAATACTGGTAGTGCGTGGTGTGGGCGACGTCGAAAAGGCGGTAGGACAGGCTGCGCCCTTCGACCGTGTGCGTAATGGCGCGCGTACTGGTAACAAATTCCTGAATCACCGGAGCGATCGCCACCGCTTGCGCCTGACCCTGGGCCGCTTGCGTTTGATGCATCAGCGAGCCGGCAGTGCCGCCTGCGGGACGAATGACCGTGTCCGGTGGAACGGCCCAGACGGCACCTCCTGCATTGCTGTTCCAGGTGACCACACCGCGATTGGCGAGGATCAGCTGGCCCGGCTGCATCTCGATCCAGTCGCCCGTGTCGAACCGGGTGGAGGTGACGACCAGCGCTGTGCGGAAGGCGTCGCGCGGGTCGTCGACAGCAACCCGGATCGCCTCTGAATCGAGGACGTGAAGGTTATTGGGTGGCCGGAGACGCGAATAGTAAAGATTCTTGGGTGAGCGGGATCCATGGAAGCAGCAGACGGTTTGCCCGTCGCTGAGGTACATGTCCGAGCTGCCGAGCTGGTCGAAACGCTGGAACCAGGACAGGATTTCATTGGGATCAACCTGAGCCAGCTTGCGGGCGCCGTGGGCCTGCATGTGGGCGAGCAAGTTGCAGAAGGCGAGTTCCGAATCGGTGCTGCCGACCGGCTCAAGCAGGCGGACGTCGCCTTCGAAGATCTGCGTGAGCGCCTGTTTGTCCAGGTCGCCATTGTGCATGAACAGCCAGTCGGAACCGGCGAAGCTGCGGGTAAAGGGCTGCGTTTCGGCCTGATTGTAGCCCTGATCCGCGCCGCGGACCTTGCAGAAGAAGACGTTTGACCGGAAGTTCGACCAGTCCGTCAGACTGTCGGTGAATACCTGTGTCCCGCGCGCTGCCGGATCCTTGATCACCATCGCGGACGACTGGTTTCCCGGATACCAGCCAAGTCCCCAGCCATGCGTATGGCTGCCTGACAGATTTTTAGCCAGATTGATGTTGATGGAGGGCGAACTCGGTGAGTCGAAGTTGATCAGCAGGATATCGCTGTTCAGTGTAGGTATCTGGAACACTTGGACTCTTCCTGCTTCTCAACTCACCGTTCGGCGGACGAATATTGGCTTACTGTTACCCGGCCCGGTCCCTCGCAGCCCCCGCGCTCCACGATCCGCGCCACAAGGAACACTCCGTATGAGCATAACCGTCGCGCTCAACCATGTAACCTCATACACGTACAATCGGCCCGCGTCGCTGGGAACACAGACAATCCGCCTTCGCCCCGCCCCACATGTGCGAAACGCAATCCAATCCTACAGCCTGCAGGTTCTACCGAAAAACCAGTTCATAAACTGGCAGCAAGACCCGTTCGGCAATTTCCTCGCCCGTGTTGTCTTTCCGGAAAACGTCAAACAATTCCGGGTCGAGGTTGACCTTGTTACCGAGATCAGGGTTTTCAATCCATTCGACTTCTTTCTGGAACCCTATGCGGAGACGTTTCCGTTTACCTACGAAGCAGGGCTGCGCGAAGAACTGGCACCGTATCTGGAGGTCAAGGAGCGCGGCGGCGGGCTGATGGATTGGCTGGAGAGCCTGGACCGGACGCCCACCGGAATCATCAATTTCCTCGTCGCGGTGAACCAGAAACTCAACCAGACTCTGGGCTACACCGTGCGGCTGGAACCGGGCATCCAGTCCTGCGAAGAGACGCTTTCGCTGGGCACCGGGTCCTGCCGGGACATGGCGTGGTTCCTCTGCCAGGCGCTGCGTCATCTGGGGCTGGCGACGCGGTTTGCGTCGGGCTACCTCATCCAGCTGGCGCAGGATGTGAAGTCGCTTGATGGGCCGTCGGGAACGGAGATCGATTTCACCGAACTGCATGCCTGGACGGAAGTCTATTTGCCGGGCGCTGGCTGGGTGGGCCTCGATCCGACCTCGGGCCTGTTCGCCGGCGAAGGACATATACCGCTTTGCTGCACACCCAATCCCTCCAGCGCCGCGCCGATTTCGGGCACGCTGGAAGGCGGCGTGGAAGCGGTGCTGCATCACGAGATGTCCGTGCGGCGCATCTTCGAGGCGCCCCGGGTGACCAAGCCTTATTCCGAGGCGCAGTGGGCAGAAATCGATGCGCTGGGAAAGCAGGTTGATGCCGTGCTCACCAAATCCGATGTGCGCCTGACCATGGGCGGCGAGCCGACCTTCGTGTCGATCGACGACCGGGAAGACAATGCCTGGCACTACGGCGCGCTCGGCGGCGAAAAGAAAGCTTTGGCCAAGGACTTGCTTTATCGGTTGAGCCGCCGGTTTGCGACGGGCGCGCTACACATGTTCACGCAGGGCAAGTGGTATCCCGGCGAAATCCTTCCACGCTGGGCGATGCCCTGCTTCTGGCGTGCGGACGGGGTGGCGATGTGGAGTGATCCCGCCTTGCTGGCCGACCCGGATGCAGATCTGGGGCACACACTCGACACGGCAAGAACTTTCCTCAGTACGCTGAGCATGGCTTTGGGAATCCCGGAATCCTATGTGCTACCAGCCCGGGAGGACACGCCCTATTATCTGTGGAAAGAACGCCGGCTCCCCATCGCGGGCGATATTCTCGAAGCTGACGTCTTTGAGCGCACGGAACGCGAGCGTTTGCAGTCGCTGATGGACAAGAACCTGAACGCGCCGGTCGGCTATGTCCTTCCGCTGCATTTCTCCCACCCCCGGCAGCGATGGATCAGCAACGCCTGGGCTTTCAAGAGCGGACATCTCATCCTGCTTACCGGCGACTCGCCCATCGGCCTGCGGCTGCCCTTGAGCAGCCTGCCCTCTCCCGACGAAGCCAAGGACGAGCTTGTTCCGGAACGCAGTGTGCTGAGCATGCAGTCAAAGTTGCCAAGCGCCGCTGCGCTGAAGAAGTCGATCAAGGCCGCTGGCGCGATGGACGATGCGCGTTTCCGGGATGACCCCAATGGCCTGATCCGCAGCGCGATCTGCGCTGAAGTTCGCGGCGGAGCCTTGCATCTGTTCCTGCCGCCTGTCGCCTGGACAGAACATTTCCTGATGCTGATCCAGGCCATCGAAACCGTCGCGCGCCAGACCGGCATTCCGGTTGTCCTTGAAGGCTATACACCCGCACGCGATCCCCGCATCGTGAACCTCAGCGTGACGCCGGATCCGGGCGTGATCGAAGTCAACGTTCAGCCGGCCGAAGACTGGGAGGATCTGAAGACCATTGCCCATACAGTCTATGATGAAGCGAGACAGGCGCGGCTATCGGCCGAGAAGTTCATGCTGGATGGGCGGCGCACAGGTACGGGCGGCGGCAATCATATCGTGCTTGGCGCCATGCAGCCTGAGGACAGCCCGTTCCTGCGGCGCCCCAACCTGCTGCGCTCAATGATCACGTTCTGGCAGAACCACCCTTCATTGTCCTACCTGTTCGCTGGCACCTATATCGGACCGACAAGCCAGGCGCCACGCATCGACGAAGCGCGCCACGATTCCCTTTATGAACTCGAGATTGCGTTCCAGCAGGTGCCAGAAACCGGCGACACGCCAGCCTGGGTGGTCGACCGGCTGTTTCGCAACCTTCTCGTCGACCTGACGGGCAACACGCACCGCGCCGAATTCTGCATCGACAAGCTCTACAGCCCGGACAGCGAACGCGGCCGGCTGGGCCTGCTCGAAATGCGCGGCTTCGAGATGCCGCCGCATCCGCAGATGAGCCTTGTGCAGAGCCTGCTTCTGCGCGCCTGCATCGCCTGGTTCTGGAAGACGCCCTACAAGGGACAACTGGTGCGCTGGGGCACGCAATTGCACGACAAGTTCATGCTGCCGCATTTCGTGCGGGAAGACCTGCACGCCGTGCTCGACAGCCTGCGTCATGCCGGGTTCGATCTGGCACCCGCCTGGTTCGAACCCTTCTTTGCATTCCGCTTCCCGGAATGCGGGCAGGCACAGATCGGCGAGACCACACTTGTGCTTCGCAACGCGCTCGAACCTTGGCCGGTGATGGGAGAAGAACCCTCAGGCGGCGGCGTCAGCCGATCGGTCGATGCGACCGTCGAACGGATGGAGCTGACCGTGACGGGACTGGTGCCCGGACGGCATCAGATCACCTGCAATGGGCGCGCTCTGCCGCTGACGCCGACGCGCGACGAAGGCAAGTTCGTGTCCGGCATCCGGTTCAAGGCCTGGTCACAGCCCTCAAGCCTGCATCCGCGCCTGAAACCTCAGGCGCCTCTCGTTGTAGATGTGATCGACCTGCTCAATGAAAAGTCAGTCGGTGGCTTCACCTATCATGTAGCACACCCCGGCGGTCGTAGCTTCGAGACCTATCCGGTGAACGAGAACGAAGCCGAAGGACGGCGGATGGCGCGGTTTGCTGCGATGGGTCACACACCGGGCAAGGTTACCGCAGCGCCGTTCGAACTGAACCACCACTTTCCGCATACGCTCGATTTGCGCTTCGGCGCCAAGACGCCTTCGTGATCAAATCAGCGGAACGCGTTGCCTGATTTCACACCCAAGAGCTTGAAGATCATCGCCGCAGGGCAAAATCCCGTGAAGGCCGCCTGCAGCATGTTCGCGCCGGCGAAAGCGGTCAGCAGGAACCAGTAAGGGGACACAAAATAGCCAAGCGAGAGGCTGACGAGAACAACGAAGCCCGCGAAGGCAAGGACGGCACGATCAAGGTTCATTTTGGAAGCTCCTGGAGATTCAATCGGCTTTGGACGTTACTTTGAGCGAAGTCTGGATCCAGTTGTCGAGGGCCACGCCGGTTTTCGCGCCAGCCTCGTGCGCGACGACACGCCCGCCCTTGCGCGCAATGAGCGTGGGCACGCCCCGGATCTGGAGAAGGCCGGCGGCAGCCTGGTTGGCGTCCGTATTCAGTTTAAAGAAGCGAACATCGGCGCTGAACCTGGCTGCGGCCGCTTCGAAGTGAGGCGCCATCATCCGGCAGGGGCCGCACCACGGCGCCCAGACGTCCAGCACATACGCGCCTGTATCCTTCGCCTGTAGACCCGCGAACTGTTCCGAGTTCACGTCAACAGGTTCCGGCGTGGCCAGCGGCTTGCTGCACCGGCCGCATTTGGCTGCAGTCAGTGACTTGCCCGCACCCACCCGGTTGGTCGCGCCGCATGCGACGCAATAAATCATTTGTTCGTTGGCAGACATATCCAGAAGCCTTTCGGGTTCAACTTGCCTTTATCTTGTGGGTCTTGATCAGGCCGAGCACGGCGTTCTCGTAAAACGTCTCGGATTTCCCGGACTTCACTTTGCCGAGGAAGTATCGCTCAAAACCGATCTTGGCCGTGTGGACCCAGCCGCCCGAACCGGACCAATTCACATTGCGCGGCGGAATCTGGGGCTGCGCCACGAAGGCGACGCCTTTGTCACCAAAGTCTGCCAGGCATATGGCGTTCCATGTCGCCTCATGAGTTGGCGCTTCGCCGCGCAGAATCTGTCCGAGATTGCCAGCTGTCGCCGTCACCATCGACTCGATCATGAAGCCGGTCTTTGGCACGCCAACTGGCACTGGCGTTTTGCCGACTGGCGGAATGGCGATGCAAACTCCGATCCCGAATATTTCAGGATACTTCGGATTGCGTTGATGCTTGTCGACCAGAATGAACCCGCGCGGATTGGTCAGACCTTCGACGCCGTACACAGCGCCGACGCCGCGGAAGGCCGGCAGCATCATCGAGAATTTCATCGGCAGCTCGTGAACCTGTTTCACGCTGCCGTCCTCGTTGACCTCTTCGACGGTCATCTTTCCGGCCTCGGCTTTCAGCACGCGCGCGTTGGTGATCCACTTGATGTGGCGCTCACGCATTTCGCTTTCGAGCAGGCTTTTGGTGTCGCCGACCCCATCAAGACCCAGATGTCCGATATAGGGCTCCGAGGTCACATAGGTCATCGGAACCTGGTCGCGAATCTTGCGCTTGCGCAGCTCGGTTTCGATAATCATCAGTGTTTCGTAGGCCGGGCCGTAGCACGACGCGCCCTGGACCGCTCCGACAATGATCGGACCGGGATCCTTGCAGAACTCTTCAAACCTGATGTTGGCCTGGGTCGCATGATCGATATGGCACACGGACTGTGTATGACCGTTGGGGCCCAATCCCTCAATCTCGTCGAAGGCCAGCTCGGGGCCGGTTGCGATTACCAGGTAGTCATAGGAAACTGCAGATCCGTCAGAGAGCAGCACGGTTTTCTGTTCGGGCTGAACCTTCGACGCTTTTCCAACGATCATCCCGATCTTGCGCTTCTTCATAGGTCCTTCGAGATCGACGACGATATCCTCGCGGTCACGCCAGCCCACCAGCACCCACGGATTTGACGGCAGGAATTGGTAAAAGCTGTTTTCATTGATCACCACGACGTCGTCTTCACGGCGCACTGCCTTGCGGATTTCGTAGGCAGCCAGCACACCGCCGAGACCGGCCCCAAGTACCACGATCTTTGCCATTTCGTTTTCTCCCTTGCTGCCTCATAAGGTCTGGTATTTTAGAATTTTATAATATACGTATGCTTACGGATGTCGGAAATGTCAAATCCGAACGATTGCAGGGGCATGCAGCCGTCGCCGGATGATGGAGTGAATATGAGAACCCAACCACCTTTCTCGCAACCTGAGGCCAGCGCCCGCCACAAGCGGAGTTCAGGACTCTTGCTGGCGCTTCTGATCGCGTTTCCAGCGGCCGCGGCGGCCCAGCCCCTGAAAGTGGAAGAGTCGATCGTTATCGACTACCGTCCCGTGATTGCGCGGATCGAAGCAGGCGACACGGCAACCGCCCGCTCGCGTCTGCAGGGCGTCGTCACCCAGCTCAATGCCGTCGAAGGGCAGATTGTAAAAGCCGGCGACGTCGTTGCAGTTGTCACGGACGACACGATCGCACCGCAATTGTCATCGCTGAGCTCGCGTGTTGAGGGGCTGAACTCCCAAGTGAAACAGATGGAAAGTGACATCGCCCGCAACGAGGGTCTGCTCGCACAAGGGTTTTATCCGCGCGCGCGGCTGGATGAAGAGAAAACCAATTTCGAAGTGCTGAAACGCAGCCTGGCATCTGCTCAGGCGGAACGGCGCGCGTTGGTTGCCCAGCAGTCCGAAGGGCGTATCCTGGCGCCCGCAGACGCCCATGTGACGGACGTGAAGGTCGTTCGGGGATCGGTTGTCTCGCCCGGTGATGTACTGGCCACATTCGCCACCGTTGACGGCGTCGTCCGGCTCGCCCTGCCCGAACGCCACGCCCCTAATATTAAGGAAGGCGGACTGATTACGCTTCGTTTGCCGGCGCGATCAGACGAAGTGCGCACTGCGACCATCATCAAAATATATCCCGAATTGCAGCAAGGATCCGTCATCGCGGACGCCAAGGTCGAAGGCGGTCTGACGGCGCTGTTCGGTGAGCGCGTTGACGTTCTGGCGCCCGTGGGCGAACGCCGGGCGATCAGGATTCCCACGGACTATGTCTCGACGAGGTTCGGTGTCGATTTTGTCCGCGTGAAGGTGGGCGAGCGCTTTATCGACGCGCCCGTGGCCTTGGCTGCACCTTTGGTCGACACAACGGGTCAGTATGAGATCCTGTCGGGGCTCAGACCCGGCGACGAGATCGAAAAGCCGGAACCCCGCCCGTGAAGACCGACCTTTCCGGCGGGATCACGCGCTCCACCATCCGCTCTCCGCTCACACCGCTGTTGCTCCTTGCTGCATTGGCGGTCGGCCTGATCGCACTGCTCACGATTCCGCGCGAGGAGGAGCCCCAGATCTCCGTACCGATGGTCGACATCATGGTGTCGTCCCCGGGACTGCAAGCGCCCGATGCGGTGGAGCAGGTCACCAAGCCGCTCGAGAGCATCCTGATGGCCATTCCGGATGTGGAGCATGTCTACTCTCAGACGCGCGATGACGGCGCACTCGTCACAGCGCGCTTCAATGTCGGAACCGACGCGGACAATGCGATCCTGCGGGTGCACGAAAAGATCCGGGCGAACCTGGACTCGATTCCATATGACGTCCCGATGCCGCTCGTTGTCGGGCGCGGTATCAACGACGTCCCGATTGTCACGCTGACGCTGTCGCCAGATGAAGCAACAGGCGATGTGTGGAACGACACAACGCTGGGTATGCTGGCTGACGAACTGCGCAATGAACTCACGAAGGTGAAAGACGTCGGCCTCACGGAAGTGATTGGTGGCCGGCCGCTCGAATTGCGGGTTGAACCGGATATCCAGGCCTTGTCGGCGCAGGGCGTTTCCCTTCAAACGCTGGTGCAAAGCATCCAGGGCGCAGCTGCGGCGATGCCTTCCGGGCGCGCGCATCAGGATGGCGAATCCCTGATCGTGCAGGCAGGTAACCGCGTGAACGCCGTGCACGAATTGGAACGACTCCAGATCCGGGGAGCTGGCGGCAGAGTCGTGTATGTGGGCGACGTTGCAACCGTGAAGGTCACCGGCGCCGACTCCGACATGCGCGTCTGGACGATGCAGCCCAATGCCAGCGACGGATTCACAGCGCGCCCTGCTGTCACCGTGACCGTCGCCAAACGGCCCGGGGCGAATGCTGTGGTTGTCTCCAGCGCCGTTCTCGAGCGTTTGCAGACCTTGAAAGGTCCCTTGATCCCGGAAGGCATCGATGTCGAGGTAACACGCGACTATGGCGCGACGGCCAACCACAAGGCCAATGAGCTGCTGTTCCATCTAGGACTTGCGACTGTTTCCATCGTCGTCCTGATTGCATTCAGCATTGGATGGCGGGAGGCCCTGGTCACCCTGATCGTCATTCCCACGACGATCCTGCTGACATTGTTTGCTTCACTGATGATGGGTTACACCATCAACCGCGTCAGCCTGTTCGCGTTGATCTTCGCCATCGGGATTCTCGTCGATGATGCCATCGTGATCATCGAGAACATTTCCCGTCACTGGGCGATGAATGACGGCCGCAGCCGGACCGAAGCTGCCATCCAGGCGGTGTCGGAAGTCGGCAATCCAACCATCATTGCGACGTTGACCGTCATTGCGGCCCTGCTGCCCATGATGTTCGTGTCCGGACTTATGGGACCGTATATGGCCCCCATTCCGGCGAACGCATCAGCGGCCATGGTGTTCTCCTTCTTCGTTGCGGTCGGAATTGCACCCTGGCTGATGATGAAGATCGTCAGCGGCGCCGGCGCGACGGCGCACATCAACGCGCACAGTGGCGAAACACGCCTCAGCGACTTTTACCGCCGGGTGGCAGCACCCGTCGTGGAATCGAAACGCAATGCCTGGACTTTCCTGATTGCGGTCGGGGTCGCCACGCTGTTGTCGCTGCTGCTGTTCGTCACGCGCGCTGTGCCGGTGAAGCTGCTGCCCTTCGACAACAAGTCCGAAGTGCAGGTGATTGTCGATCTTCCGGAAGGCGCAGCGCTTGAAGACACCGAACGGGCCCTGTTCGCGCTGGCAGATGCGATCCGCCCCGTAGAGGAAGTGATCACCCTGCAGGCCTATGCCGGCACGGCTGCGCCGTTCAACTTCAATGGCCTGGTGCGTCACTACTTCCTGCGTTCGAGCCCTGAGCTCGGCGACCTGCAGGTCAATCTCTCGGAAAAATCGGAACGCAAGCGCGCAAGCCATGAGATCGCGCTCGATATTCGGGCCCGGCTGACTGCCGTTCCTCTGCCGGAAGGCGCTCGCGTGAAGGTGGTGGAAGTTCCGCCCGGTCCGCCTGTGATCTCTACGCTGATGGCAGAAATCTACGGCCCGTCTCCCGAAGCGCGCCGGAAGACTGCAACCGTCATCGAACAGATGTTCAATGAAACCGACTTCATCGTTGACGTCGATAACTCTCTGGGCGAGGCCGCGCCGAGGCTGGCCTTTGACATCGATGAACCTAGCGCTGCCGATGCCGGCGTGCTGCAGCAGGATATTCTCGATACGATTGCCCTGGCCTTCGAGGGACAGTCCGCAGGCGTATCCCCGCGCGGCGAGGGCCGAGATCCCCTCAATATCCGCGTTTACCTGCCACGATCGGAACGCAGCTGGACACAGCAAATTGCGGCGACGCCCGTCCCGCGCCGGCTCGCCGGAACGGATGTTGTGCCGATTGAACTGGGAGCTTTGGTCGAAACGCATGAAGACACAGGCTCGCTCTCCATATTCCGCCGCGATGGACATTTCGCGGATATGGTGATGGGGGAACTGGCCGGTCGGTTCGAGGCGCCGATTTACGGCATGTTCGAAATCGAATCGCGCATCAAGGCCTATGACTGGGCCAGCCAGGGGCTCACCCAGCCCGTGATCAGCATGTACGGCCAACCCGAAGACGAAACCCACACGACCCTGTTGTGGGACGGCGAATGGGAAGTGACCTATGTGACGTTCCGGGACATGGGGCTTGCATTCGGCGTTGCCTTGATCGGGATTTACATTCTTGTGGTGGCGCAATTCGGCACCTTCCGTGTACCGCTGATCATCCTGACGCCTGTGCCGCTGACACTGATCGGCATCATGATCGGTCACTGGCTGTTTGGCGCTGCGTTCACGGCAACATCAATGATCGGGTTCATCGCATTGGCAGGAATCATCGTGCGAAACTCGATCCTTCTCGTGGACTTCGTGCGCCACCGGACGGACGATCACACGCCGCTGAAGGAAGTTCTGCTTGATGCGGGCGCGATCAGGTTCAAACCGATCCTCTTGACCGCTTTAGCGGCTATGATCGGCGCGGCGGTGATCCTGTCCGATCCGATCTTCCAGGGCCTCGCGATTTCGCTGCTGTTCGGTCTGGCCTCGTCAACGGCGCTGACTGTACTGGTCATTCCGGCGATCTATATCGCCTTGAGAGGCCCGGAATGGACACCCGCTAACGCGTCGCCTACTCCGGCACCGAATGACGCGACTCAGTCTGCAGAAGGGACCACGCATGGCACACCCCAAGCTTAAGAAGGCGGAAGCTCTACAGCGCGTGACCTACCGCGCCCAGGAAGCTGCCGACACTCTGAAGGCGATGGCGAGTGAAACGCGGCTGATGATCCTTTGCGCGCTGAGCGACGAAGAGCGCCCCGTCAACCAGCTGGCCGAGCTGACTGGCCAATCGCAGTCTGCCGTATCGCAGCACCTGGCAAAGCTGCGGGCGGCGGGTCTCGTCGAGAGCCGCCGCGAGGGTCAGACGATCTTCTACCGCTGCAAGCCGGGCATCGGGCACTTGCTGATCGACACGCTGTGCAGCTTCTACGGTCGCCCCGGCCGCTAAGCGCCGCGCTGCGGTCGCCTTCAGGTCTCAATGGCGCGCCTTTGCCCTTGCGCCGGCCGAGTTGCCATGAGCCCGAAACTTAACTAGGAGGGCTCTCCCCCGTCTGTCGCGTGACATAACCGGACCGTGCGAATGGGCCACAACCCCGGTTGGGATGAGCCGCAATGCGCGGCCCATGGTATCCGAGACCCGAAAATATCCTAGAAAACCATCACTGTGCACGAAATCATCACCATCTTCGTCGAGGCCATGAATCGCGCCCCGCCAGGGGTGGTTGCGCTGTTCATGCTGTTGACCGCGTATGGCGGCGTGCTTCTACTGATGCGCCTTTTCGGCATCTACGGACTGGTTGCCTTCGTGATCGTGGCCATTCTCGGCGCCAATATCCAGGTTCTCAAGGTCGTCCAGTTCGCGGTGTTTCCCCATCCGGTTGCGCTGGGCACCATCCTGTTTGCAAGCTCTTACCTCGCGATTGATCTCGTCACGGAATATTACGGCTCAGCGCTCGCGCGCCGGATCATCTGGCTCGGCTTTTGCTGCGTGCTGCTCTTCAACGTTTTCATGATCCTGATGCTTGGATACCGGCCGGTTGATGTCGCGACTTCAGGCCCTGAATACGCTTTCGCCGCCGAAACGGAGCGTGCGCTCAAACTGGTGATCCAGCCGCAGCTTGGACTGCTGGTTGCGGGCCTCACCTCCTACCTGATCAGCCAGCATCTCGATGTCTGGCTGTTCGCCTACCTCAAGCGCAAGACCAGCGGCGGATCCCTATGGTTGCGCAACAATGTTTCCGCAATCGCTGCGGCCTTTATCGACAACACGGTTTTCTCGCTTCTGGCTTGGCGGATCTTCGCCGCAACGCCCGTGCCCTGGGATACGCTGATCTACACCTACATCCTCGGAACCTTTTCTGCTCGCGTTTTCATCGCGCTGCTGGATACGCCTTTCATGTACCTCTCGCGCCGCGTGTTCCGGAACTCTCCGCATTATGTCGCCCCAGCTGAGGACGCCAGCACATGACCCGTCAACAGGCGCCCACCACGATCTGGGAAGATCCGGAACTTCCCGGGTTCCGTTTTGAAGCCACGCCCTGCCCTGCAAATGGCAAGGCACGTCTTGGGCGGCTTCAGACACCCCACGGCGTGGTCGAAACCCCCGCCTTCATTTTCTGCGGCACCAAGGCGAACGTCAAAGCAGTTCCCATGTCGTCCGTGAAGTCGACCGGCACGCAGATCATCCTGTCCAACACCTACCACCTGATGCTCCAGCCGGGTTCGAAGATCGTTGCAGATCATGGCGGCCTGCATAAATTTTCGGGCTGGGATGGCCCCTTCCTGACGGACAGTGGCGGTTTCCAGGTGTTCTCGCTTGCGCATGGCGGCGTTGCGGACGAGATCAAGAGCGCGCGCAAGACGGAGCGTCCCAAAAAGGACGTGCTTCGGATCACCGAAGAAGGGGTCGCCTTCCGCTCCTACATCGACGGCAGCCGGGTGATGCTGACCCCGGAAAGCTCAATCGGCGTGCAACGCCAGCTCGGCGCGGACATTATCCTGACCTTCGACGAGTGCACGCCCTTTCATGTGGACCGCAACTATACCGAGGCCTCGCTTGCACGGACGCAGCGGTGGACCGAGCGATCCATTGTCAGCTACCTGCAACCGGCCGGTGACTATGCGCCGCGCCATGGATCGGCCGGTGCGCAAGGTCTTTACGGAATCTCTCAAGGCGGCGTCTATCCGGACCTGCGCAAGCGCGCGGCCGAAACCCTCCGCACACAGCCGTTCTTTGGATATGCAGTGGGCGGCAGCCTCGGCAACTCCAAATCCCAGATGTACGAAGTTGTCGAATTCGCAGCAGAGGGGCTGAATTGCGAAAAGCCGGTCCACCTGCTCGGCATCGGCGGTATCGAGGACATCTTTCGCTGCGTCCCCTACGGTATCGACACCTTCGATTGCGTCTCGCCGACTCGCGCCGCGCGCCACGGCTGGGCACTCGTGCCTGCGCAAATCGCAGCTGATTGCGGCGTACACAAGCGCGAGCCTGCGCTGAACCTTCGCAACGCGACCTTCCGGCATGACGTGACACCGATCGATCCGGATTGTCCTTGCGAAGCCTGCCGAACGGTCAGCCGCAGCTACCTGCATCACTTGCTCAAGGCGCGCGAAACGCTCGCGCAGATCCTTCTGACTACGCACAATATAGCCACGATGAACCGGGTGATGGCTGACGTGAGAACAGGTCTTGCGGCCGGCTCTCTTGAGCCTGCAAGGCGGATATGGCTGGGCGGATAGCGCGATGAGCGATATCGACCTGTTGGGCCGGGCGCTTCCCAGTTGTTTCCGGGTGACGGAAAAGTCGCGCCTCGTTCAGATCAACCGATCGCGGCTTTCGGAATTCGCAGGTGAACTTGCCGCTGCCCTGCCTCGGGAAATGCGCCACACGTCACACCATTTCATTGGCGAACCCGAGTCAACGATCGGCTATTTCCTTGTGCTTGATGCACTGAACTTCGGATCCGGGTTCTTTGAACACCTCGCGCCTTACAAAGGCGAACATGGCTACTATGCGGTCGCGAGCGCGCTGCGCGATTGGTTTCACCGAAACGGCGCTCCGTCTTCGCAAATGCTTCAATCCATCACGCCGGACATAGTCTTCGAACTATTGGGACAGCCGAAACGACTGGAACTTGTTCAGTTGATCGACTGGTTCACCCGGGCTCTTCGCGAACTCGGCCGGTTCACACAAGACCTGCTCGACGGACGATACGAGAACCTGTTGATCTGTTCTGGCCAACGCGTGCCCGACATGGTGGCGATGCTTTGTAATATGCCGATGTTTCGGGACATGGCCATGTACGAGGGCGAGGATGTGTATTTCCTGAAGCGCGCCCAGATATGTGTGCAGGACATTGCCATCGCGTCGGCAGAACCGGGCCTCTCCGGGCTTGGTGTTCAAGGCCTGGAGCGACTGACTGTATTTGCCGACAACATGCTGCCCTTCGTCCTCGAAGCGGAAGGCGTGCTTGACTACAGCGACGTGCTTTCCCACCAGATCCAGGCTGGCGAGGATCTCGGCATGGGAAGCCCCGCCGAACTGGAGCTTCGCGGCAACAGCATCGTCGCCTGCGAGTTCCTGCGTCAGGCGCTGGAGAAACTAGGCGTCGCCACAACGGCCCGGGAAATCGATTTCGCCCTATGGAATCTCGGAGATCGCAAGGCCGGCACCAGTTCGAAGCGTCTTCACGTCTGCAGATCTTACTTCTATTGAACCGCGACGCCTAGAAGTCGCGGCGAAGTTCGACGCCGTAGCGGCGCGGCTTGTTGGGCTGTCGGGCAAGCTCCACGGCGCCATTGAACATCCCGAAAATGTCCTCAGGCTGACGTTCATCAAACAAGTTGTCGGCAAAGGCCACAATGCTCCAATCAGAACCACGCAGTCCCAGCCGGAGATCGACAAACTGATGCGGCGCAGAGCGCAGTTCAGGAAAATCCAGCGCAAAGCTTCGAGGCCCGACCGTCCGGAAGGCGATGTTGCCCAGCAGGAACAGATCACCTTTCAGCGGCTTTTCATACTCGAATGACAAGGCGGTATTATAGTCCGCAACGTAGGGCATTTTCTTGCCAACAAGAGTTGGATCCTGCGCGAACGCCTGGATTTCGGAATCGACGATTCCTGCCGCCAGCCTAACAGCTAGCGTATCAGTCGGGTGAAAGCTGAGTTCCAGCTCGGCGCCTTGCGACCGCACGCGATCAATCCCGACATTTTCCAATGTGAAGCTGTCAGGATTGAACCGCGTCAACTGCGCGTCGTCCTGCTCGTTCCGGAAAACGGCCGCATCAAACATCAGATGTCCATCGAGAACCGAAGCTTTCACACCCAGTTCGTAGCTGTCCGTAATTTCGGCCTTGAAAAGCCGCGAAACAACCGGGCTGTATTCATTGAAGCCGCCGCTGCGGAATCCGCGCGAATACCCTCCGTACACAAGCACGTCGTCGGCAGCCTGATAGGATACCGATACTTTCGGCTGGAACTCGCGGAAAGCCGCTTTCGCGCCTGTCGTTTCGACATCGCGGGGATCGACTGACCGGCGGTGGTCCTCGTCAAACCGGCCGGCCAGGCTCAACGTCAGCCTATCCGTGATTGCGTAGCTCGCTTCTGCGGAGACGGCCCAGGCGCGGCTGCCGCCGTCGTCCTGGATTGCAAACAGCAGCAAGGCGGGCGAAAGGTCTGACCTGGTAAGACGGTCCGTTCCGGTCGGGTCGTCATACACACTGAACGAGCTGACGCGGCTCTTGTCCTGAAAGAAGCTACCAAGAGACCAGTTGAACCTGCCTTCCCCACGTGAGGTCAACCGCGCTTCAATGGTCCATGCCTCATAGGCATCGATGGCCTGCTGCCAGTTCGGGAAGAACGTCACGCCGTCGCTTGGAGCGGCGATTAGATCGCCATCGGCGATCCCATTGTTATCCGCTTTGGAGTATCCGCCTGCCAAAGACAGGGTTGCATCCTCGAAGTCATGTTCGAGTTTGGTGCTGAACTGGAAGATCTGGCGCTCGCTGTCGCCAAGCACGTTTTGCGAAACGGGCAACGCGAAGCTCTCAATGGATTCACGCGTCGTGCCGACCGCGTTGTAGTATCCGATACCATCTTCTGAGTGACTATATTGTGCACGCGCCATCAGGCGCGTTGCAGCGGCCAGGTCGAAATTCACCTGACCGACAACACCGTGCTGACGTGACGCGTCGGCCGGCTCATCCAGGAAGGCATTTTCGACAAAGCCGTCACTCTCGTTGTAGTAGCCCCCGAGCCGGAAGCGGGCCTTTTCTGAAGCAAGTGGGCCTGACACGGTGGCCGACACTTCGTGGGTCGAACCATTCGCAAGCGTGCCGCGAAGGCTGGCCTGAAATGTATCTGCCGGCGCTTCCGTGACGATATTGATCGCGCCGCCTACGGCGCTGCGTCCATAGATCGCCCCCTGAGGCCCGCGAAGCACCTCGATCCGCGCGATGTCGAACAGGTTCTGGTTGATGAATTCCGCGTCGGGCGCCGTAATCCCGTCAACAAGGACCGCCAAAGGCGGCTCGCCCACCTGAGGCGTGATCAGACCACGGATCTGGAAGCGCTCCAGTCCTGGCCTGTAATTGTCGAGCAGCGTGAAGTTGGGCGTCAGATCGGCAACGTCCCTCAGGCTGGTAATGCCCATGCGCTCGATATCGTCGCGCTGAAAGACCGTAAGGGTTTCCGGCACGGTGTTTATCGGCTCATCCCGCCGCCGTGCATTCACGATCACGGTACCGTAGCGCGCTTCGCCCGCACCATCGGAAACGTCCTGAGCGTGCGCCAGCTCCGATCCTGCGAACGGGACAGCGACCGCCAGCAAAGCGACCGAAAGCAGTGGAACGGGCAAACGCATTGTAAATCACATCACAGGTTGCTTGAGTTTCGTCGACCGGTCGCCAGCGCTTGACTGTTCCGGCCCCGAATCGCCCGGTTACCGTCTGCGAAGCCAAAGTGCAATTGTCCGACTGGAGTTCGTTCTTCCTCACGGCGGACAACCGGCGAGGCACTTGCCCCCCGCCTTTGACTTTGGAGATTGCAAGCCTAATGTCCTGACGCTGGGACGAAGGGGCGTAAGGTGCAGCGGCATGACCGACACGGCGAAAACCTATCGCGCATTCATCAGCTATTCCCAACAGGACAAGATCTGGGGGAAACGCCTGCATGGCTGGCTGGAGGGTTACCGCGTTCCGGCCGAAACGTCAGGGGACCTCGCTGAAGGCCAGCGGCTGGGCCGCTTCTTCCGTGACGACGAAGAGATGGCTGCGGCGGCCAACATCGCGGAAATCGTCGAACGATCAATCGACGAATCCGAGAGCATGATTGTGATCTGCTCGCCGCGCTCTGCGCAGTCTCAGTGGGTGGCTTCCGAGATTGAACGGTTCCGGCGCCGCGGCCGGGATGGCAAGGTGTTTGCTTTCATCATCGACGGAGTTCCGAACTCCGGCGATCCGGAATCAGAATGCTTCCCGGCCGCTTTAAGGCGGCGACAAAATCCGGACGACGAACTCGACCTGCCCATCGAACCCCTGGGGTTGGACATTCGAAAGGATGGTAAGGACCGCGCGATCGCGCGGCTTGCAGCCGGACTACTCGACGTAGACTTTGACGATCTATGGCAGCGCGACCGCCGGCGTGAGGAAGCGAGACAGCGCCGATTGCTCCTTGGACTGACAACACTCAGCGCCGTGTTCGCCGTGCTGACAGCGACCGCGGTTTTCATGGGACTGCAAGCGCGCCAGAATGCCCGCACGGCCCATGACAACCTCGCCGCTTTCTTTGCCGAACGCGCCTGGCAGAGTCTTGAAAACGAAGACACACTCGGATCAGCTCGTTACGCCTTGGCGGGCATGCAATTGTCGGAAAAGCACGAAAATGACTATCACGCCGCTCTGGGCGCCGCGATGTTCGAGGCAGGCGAGACGCTTGCGCCATTGATGCACGAAGGTCCGGTATATGCTGCAGCCTTTTCGCCGGACGGATTGACCGCTGTCACGGCAAGCGAAGACGGCACGGCAAAAATCTGGAACACTGCGTCGGGCGAGTTGATCCATACGCTGGATGCACATTCCGCACGCGTGAGCGCTGTTGCCTTTTCGGCCGACGGGACCCGCCTTGCAACCGCAAGCAGGGACCATACCGCGATCATCTGGGACCTGGTCACATTTGAGCCGCTTGAACGGTTCGAGAAACACACCGACGGGCTTCAGACAATCCAGTTTTCACCCGATGGGACCCTTGTCCTGACCGCCGCGCGCGATGGCACCGCCCGAATCTGGCAAGCCGCGACCGGTGAAGAAATTCATGAATTAAGCGCACATGCCGGCCCGGTCTGGACCGCTGCGTTTTCGCCGGATGGTGATTTGATCCTCACGGCACATGACGACGGAATGGCTCGGATTTGGAACACAGCAAGCGGAACGATCGTTCACACATTGAAAGGTCACGATGGTGCCATTTACGGCGCCAGTTTCTCGCCGAGCGGCGAAAGGATCGTGACAGCCAGTTTCGACCAGACTGCCCGGCTCTGGAGCACAAAAGCCGGACGACCATTGGTGCCGCCGCTGACGGGGCACCTCGACAGCGTACTGACGGCGAACTTTTCGCCTGACGGGCAAACGATCGCGACGGCGAGCGGCGATGGCAGCGCGCGGCTTTGGGACGGCATCACCGGCAGGGAAAAGTTCCGGCTTGAAGGCCATGCGCAAGCTGTTCGGGACGCCAGGTTTTCGCCCGATGGAAGCTGGCTGCTAACCATCAGCGACGACACCACCGCAAGGCTCTGGAATACCCGGACGGGCGCGCTGGAGCGCACATTGCGCGGACACGAAGATCGTCTCCGTGCCGGCTCGTTTTCTCCGGATGGCGACAAGATCATAACAGCTAGCGGGGACTATTCGGCGAAGATCTGGGATCGTCGCGGAAGACTTCTCACGACAATCGAGGCCGGCGGCGACCAGGTTGCTTTCGCGGAGATGTCGCGCGATGGCGCCTATCTTGTCACCGCGGTGCAAGATGGAACCGTATCGGTGTGGGAAAAAGCGACCCAACAACGCGTTGCCACGCTTGCCAAGCACAAAGGCGGCGTCTCGGGCGTCGCATTCTCTCCAGATGCGAGCCGTGTTGCCACGGCCGGCGAAGACGGCACCAGCAAGATCTGGGATTGGCGGCAAGACAAAGTGATCGCTGAGCTCAATGGTCATGCTGCAGCGGTGAACAGCGCGTCTTATTCGCGGCAGGGCGACCGCATCGTGACCGCCAGCAAGGACAAGACCGCGAAGGTCTGGGATGCTGAAACCGGGGCGCTATTGGCAAACCTTGAGGGCAACTCCGATCAGGTACGCGGCGCCGAATTTTCGCCGGACGGCACGCACGTTGTGACCGCGGGCCAGGACCGAACCGCTCGGATTTTCGACTCCGTAACCGGCAGCCAGATCAATTCTGCTCTCGAAGGGCATCTCGGCGGACTCGGAGCGGCAGCCTATTCGCCCGACGGCACCCGCATTGTGACTGGCAGCGATGACGGCACGGCTCGAGTTTGGGACGCGCGGACCGGCGAAGTTCTGCTCTCGCTCGGCGGCTTCAGAGGACGGGTTTCCGGCGTCCAGTTTTCGCCGGATGGAACACGAATTGCGACGGCCAATCTCGACGAAACAGCCAACATCTGGGATGCCAACAACGGGCGCCTTTTGCGGACCCTGTCGAGCTTCGGAAGCAATGTGCGCAGCGCAACATTCTCTGCTGATGGCCGGCAGGTCGTTCTGGCGAGCGACGACGGCAAGGTCCGGATCTGGGACATCGCGCGTCTGACCGAATCTTGGGAGACACTTACTGCCGATGCCTGCACACATCTATTGGGCGCCCGGAGCCGCTACTTCACCCCGCTTCAGATAAC
This sequence comes from Hyphomonas sp., assembly GCA_041741055.1. GTDB lineage: Bacteria > Pseudomonadota > Alphaproteobacteria > Caulobacterales > Hyphomonadaceae > Hyphomonas. The sequence goes on along the minus strand of JBGSKU010000278.1, from coordinate 32,804 downwards.
GACGGATCAGCTGTTGAAGTCCGAATGGCCTGTCGCGAATCGCGACGTGTGTTCCGGACGCGCAATAACCGGAAAACCGCATTAGCCACCTGAGACCATCAGACGACTGACCAAATCGGAAGGACGAAAACTCCGTGCCTGAAGTTGCATGTGAACTTCAGGCCCAGGGACCCGAGACTCCCAAGCCCGCTGAGTTAGCCCTTTGCAGCGGGTCAAACCGCATCAGCCGAAATGCGATCAGGTGTCCGGTGTCGTGCCAGGCCGGGTGGAGCCGCCCGGTTGGCTCTCTTCCGTTGAACCAGGGACAACGACAACTTCGCCACCGGCGGCCGGCGCAGCCTCAGGCGCCGCAGGCGCATCCGCACCAGGCGCTTCCTCTTCGACGACCGCATCGGCTTCGACAGCTTCGACCGCCTCGTCCGTCGCGCAATCCATGTCGTCTACGCAAGCTTCAACGTCTTCAGTCTCGTCAGTGGCTTCGATGACTTCCTCGGCCGTCGCCTCGTCGCCCTGCGCCAGCGCAGCGGAAATTCCGATTGTCCCGAAGACTGCCAACAGCAGAGAAGCCGAGGCGATAGTCTTGTTGAGATTTTTCATTTGCGTCCCTTTCGTTGAACACCCCTGTCGGCCACAGTATCGCAGACCTTCAGTGGCGAACATCCATATTTTCATCGGTTACGCCGCAGCGACCTCACTCCTCGGAGTCTTCGAAGCCGCGCATGCCGTATTTCAAGCGCTCGTCGATCATTTCGTAGCACAAGCTGATCACGAAATGGTCCTGATCCGGCGTCGAACCGCGCACACGATCCGTATAGAAAGTATCGGGTTTCGCCTTACCCCGGCAGCTCACCGCCTGAATCGTCGTCGGATGCGTTAGATAGAAGTCTAACTCGATGTCAGACTTCAGATCTTCCATAACACCGCTTTCGGCCAGGAAGTCGCGCGCCGCCTGCATGCCGCCATCTGGCGGGCCATACACCACTCTGATTTCTTGTCCGGTTTCGCCGGAATAGTCCCTGAAGACTTCATCAATGTCCGCTTCGATGGCTTGATAGTCCGCAGCGCAATCCCTGTCTGACGGCGCAAGTTCTGCAAATTCGGCGAAGCTTTCCGGATCGCTTCCGTACAACAGGCAAAGGATCTCCTGAGCCCGGACAGGCGCAGGCGCATGTGGTTCATTGCGGATGATGCTGCTGTCGACCTGCAGCCAGCCTGCGGCCGCGCTGATGATTTCGTCGATACCGTCGGGGTCGCCTGCGTCGGGCGCCAGCAGGATCATAGCGAACCGGTCAGCGTAGTCCTCCCGGTCCGAATTCGTCCAATCCGGATCCCGGTTCATGTCGGCAATCTGGCCCATCAGCATATGCCCTGCCTCATGATAGGCGAGGAAGCGCACAAACCCGCGAACGAAGGCCTGTGCTTTCTGATCGCCCGGTGTGGCTTCAGCCCGGAGCGCGCCCGGCCAAGGCAAAAAAACTGAAAAAATGCATGAAACACAAGCAGCTATGATCGAAAAGCGCATTTCGTCCACCCTTGTTTTCGGACAAACCTAATCCGCTTTTTACACCCGGGATAGCGGCCTTGGCAGTCGGCCAAGCCAACAGCTTTCATCGGGCGAGGTAAACAGAACGCGCCGTTCAATCGTCGTCATGTCGGCCGGCCGACTACGCTCGTGCCGTACAAGCCGGTTTTTGCTATGCCGGAACGTCGACCATTCAACGTATTTGGTTGACGCCAACGGTTCCTGTCGATGTGTCGATACGTTTCGAAACGAACCAGCCAAATGCGAAGGCGAGGCTGATCGCCGGTAAACCCTCATAGATCTGATTGTGCCAACCGAGCCCGAAGCGCCAGAAGAGTGCGATGAAGACACCTCCAGCCAACATACCAATGGCTGCGAGTTCGCTAACCCGCCGGCGCAATGCATAGAGCGCCAGCAAGGGCCCAAAAGCGGCCGCGAGCGTTGACCATGCCAGAATAACCAAGCTGAACACGCTTCGGCTTTCGGAAAGCGCGAGCAAAAGAGCGATGGTGACCGACACCGACGTTGCAAGCTTCATCATGACCGGCGTTTCGAGACGTTGCGGCGCAAGATCATGCGTGAAAGCAGCGGAACAGGATAGGACGAGCGAATCTGCCGTCGACATTGTCGCCGCAAAGATGCCAGCGAGGATGAGGCCTACAAGGACGGGCGGAAGCAGTTCAACTGCCATTTGCGGCAGGGCGAGTTCGGGGTCGAGGTTTGCCAGATCCGGGAGATAGATACGCGAGAGCATACCGACGCCGGTTGCCAGCGCGTAGAAGACAGTGAAGTAGCCGTAGTACCACGCTCGTGCCCTGCCCATGTTCCCTTCGGAGTCGAGTGCCATGAACCGGACCATCACGTGCGGTTGGCCGACTACGGAGAACCCGGCAAACAACCATCCCAGCACGAACAATCGGACACCGGCAAAGCCGGGCAGCAACAGATCGTCTGGAAAAAGATCGAGGAAGCCGGGGACCTCACGCCAGGCGGCCAGCGTGCCGTTGATACCGCCCAGCCCATTCAAACCCGCAACGAACAGGATGGTCATGGCTGCCAGCATCGCAATGGACTGGGCGCCATCCGTCCAGATGGAGGCACGGATCCCACCGACTATGGAGTAAACTAGCACCATGGCCGCGACCGAAATCGCGCCGATGCGAGGATCAATGCCAAGGACGCCCTCAAGCGCCTTTCCGCCAGCCGATACCTGGGCCCCTGCATAGGCAATCAGGAAAATCAGCATCACGGCTGCTGCAATCCGCCGCCAGACACCGAATGTCTCGCCATGCCAACGAGCGATGACTGACGCAAAGGATGCCTCTCCAGTCTCAGCAGTCGCGTGTCGCAGCCGTTTGTGAATGAACGTGGAGCCGAGGAAGTCGCCCAGAATCCAGCCGAACATGAGCCAGATCGACGCCAAGCCGGTTTGGTAGGTGAATCCGATCACCCCAATGAACATGTAACCGGAGTTGTTAGTCGCCACCGCGGAGAGCCCAGCCAGCCAAGGCCTGACATTGCTACTTGCGAGGTAATAGTCTTTGCGCGCGCCCGTCGCCTTCCGTCCCGACGCGAGACCGACCGCCATGAAGAACGCAAGGATGAGAACGAAACTGACAGCGACGATCATGAGGCAGGCTCCTGCTGGCCGTGCGAAGCCGGCGCTGAAAAGAGATCGGGCTGGTCGGCGCCGCGTGGATCGAATTCAGCAATGGCGAGACTTGTCGCCGGCGAGACGCTGAAGGGCGCGCGTGCGGCGGGTGGCACTGGCGGCGTGATCGCCATTCGAGACAGCGAGAGCAGCGCGAGGCATGTGAGCGCCATGGCAGCAAAGACGAATAGACCGCCGCCGCCCGGCACCAATTGCATCATCACGCCGGCAACGACCGGACCGGTGACAGAGCCGAGCCCCCAGATGACGAGGATGCCCGCCATCATCGATGTGATATCTTCCGTTCGCGCACGATCGGCGGCGTTCGCAACTGCGACCGCATAGTAGCTCAGAGACCCCGCCCCGAAGACGGCGGCCAGCAAGAGCGTGAAGCTGGGCGCTGAAAACGCCGTAGACAGAGCTATTCCTGCAGCGGCCACTGCACCAATACCCGCTGCGCTGGCAATGATCACGCGCCGGTCAAACCGGTCTGAGAGCAAACCGATCGGCCATAGACCGATCATGGCTCCGAGCAGGATCGCCCCATTCATCAGCGCGGCGAATCCGGCAGGATCGTCCGGCCGGACGCCCGCGGCGAACACAGGATAAAGCTGAGCGACAGAATTGTTGACGGCGCCAGCACTGAAAGCTGCAAACACGGATGCCGGCGCAAGTGCCATCAGGCGCCGGGGGCCAAACGGTTGCGCGGCGACGAGCTCTGGCTGGCTGCGGTTGGTGGCCGCGATAGGCAACAGGGCGGCAACGAACAAAGCGGCGACGATCATGAATGCGCCGAGCCCTGATAGGGAGGCAGCCACAAGAAAGGGCGCGGCGATCGCACCCGTCTTCGAAACCATGTGATAGAAACCAAGGATCGCGCCGCGCTTATCGGGCGGCGCCGCATTCGCGATCCAGCTCTCACCGGCGGTCAACATGCCGGCCGATCCGGCCCCCGCGACAGCCAACAGCACCGCCCATCCAATGATGGCGCCGCCGGCCAATGGGAGAACCAAAGCCACCAGTGCGCAGATGCCCGCAAGCAACGTGAAAGCACGGATATGACCGATACGCCCGATCTCGAGGGGCGCGACCAGGGTTCCGCCCAGAAATCCAGCCGAATAGGCTGACGCAACCAAGCCGATGCCGGCCGTCGCGACTCCGCTGGCCAGAAGGTTCAAAGACATGACGACAGCCAAAGAAGCCATTGCGCCCTGGAGCAGCGTGAGTGCCGCGACCAGGGCGAGGATGTTGCGATACGACGCGAAGTCGCCGCGCCCGAAGCGGACCGGCATCGGCAGTCGGCTCCACCGCATCATGCAGCCGGGCGCAATCGCTCTTCACGTTCGGCAGATGAACCATCGCTTTCCACCAACGCTGCGTGCAACGCACAGATCGCCTTGTCGAAGTCCGGCTCGTCGATAACCACCTGTATGTCGGTCTTGCGTGACACCTGGTGAAGCCCGGTGATCGGCACGCCCGCCGCATGAAGCGCAGACAATGCGATTGCGGTGATGCCCGGCACGTCAATGTCCGCCCCGATCACCGACACGATGGCGACCCGGCTGATCGAAACCGAAGCGCCCGGCAAGGCTTGCTCGATATGAGCCGTTGCGCGCTTCAGCGCTTTTCGGGAGCCTTCCACATAGTGCGTGATCGTATTGGCGTTCGAACACTTCGATACGATGCGGATCGAATGACGCGCCAGCGCCTCCAGCACAGCTGCGTCGTATCCTTTTTCGCCCACCATATCCTGGTCAAAAACCTCAAGCGCGAAAACGCCCCTCAAGCCCGTGATGATGTCTGCGCGCGGCTTTTCAGGTGCATAGTCCGCCTGGATCATCGTTCCTGCATCAGCCGGATCAAATGTATTCTTGACACGCAACGAAATGCCCGCCTGGCGGAGGATCTTGGCGGCCTTCGGATGAACGGCCTCCATGCCCATGTTTGACAGCTGATCTGCCACATCGAAGTTGGTGGAGCCGATCTTGCGCACCTTGTCGCCACCCACGATGCGCGGGTCGGCGCTCGAAAGATGGAATTCCTTGTGAATAATCGCTTCGTCGGCTTCGGCCCATGCCGCCAGACGGGCAAAAGTCACTTCCGTATAACCTCTCCCGAACTGGCTAACGAGACCGCCAGGGCAACTTGCATATCCCGTAACAATCGGGATCTCCTGCGACAGATCCAATCCGCTCAATGCATCGGCGAAACGATCCTGCAGCGAGAGCGCCCGCTCATCGCGCCAACCGGTCAAATCCACGCTGCGCGCATTGACGCCCGTCGCCTGCAACAACAACGCGGTGTTGAAGGCCGAGTGTGCTTCGCCCAGAGAAGACAGGACTTCTTTCACAGTTGCCAGATTTTCATCCATCCGGAACTGTCCGTAGGAGCACAGACGATGCAGATCGATGAGGCAGTTTCTCACATCCTCAATCCGCTCACGGACGAAATTGTCTGCCGTTGCCTGCTCGCCCGTGCCGCCGAATATCTCCGCGTTTTTTTCCTGCATCGCAACCGCAACTGCAGAAAGCGCTTCCGTCCATGCCCATTTGTTGCCTGCACCGGCAAACAAACCGAACACGCCGGGTTCGCCCGATTTCTTGTGCTCCAGCAAGCGGTCCGTCATTCCCGAATACGCGGAGACTACAAAGATGCGATTGTAGAGATCTTCGCCCGTTCGGCCGCCGATCAACACGTTGTCCAATATAGCCTTCGTGTTGGAAATCGACGTGCCGCCGATCTTTTCGACGGTGCGCTTCATGTTATCGCCCTCCCAGCGACAGCGGAGGCATCGTCTCCAGCAGTTTCAGCGGGCCGCTCACATCGCGGTGGGCAATGAATTCAGGACGCGCACGCGTGCCTGCAAACGGCGCCTGAAGTCGATTGCTCCATGCATTGAACACCAAGAAAGCATTGGTCCGCTCAAACGGCGTGATGTTGCTGTTCGAGCCATGCATCGTGTTGCAGTCGAAGATGACCACCGAGCCCGCCTTCGGCGCGGGGGCTGCAATACCGCCTGAGGCGGCAAGTTTCGAAAGACTGGCCGGATCCGGAATACCATAATCCTGCTTTTTCAGCGACTGGCGATAATGCTCGTCCGGCGTTTCGCCAATGCAGGTCACATATTTCATGTGACTACCCGGAATGAACATGGTGGGACCAGCTTGTGGATGGTTATCGTTCAACATGACCGACATCGACAACGCACGCATGCGCGGCATGCCGTCCTCTGTGTGCCAGGTTTCGAAATCCGAGTGCCAATAGAAGTCCTTCCCACGGAAGGCCGGCTTGTAGTTGATCCGTGACTGGTGGATGTAAACCTCGTCTCCGAGAATGAACTTTGCGAGCCCCGACAATCTCTCATCGGCAGCCAGACGCCCAAAGACAGCAGACTGACGATGTGGCGCGAATACCGAGCGGACCGCGTCAGCGCCGCCCATTCCGGGCTCGGAGATCCGGCTTTCGGGCAAGAGGTCCTTCCGGCGGCGAAGGGCTTCTGATTCTTCCAGCAGCGCTTTCACCTCCAGCGGCGTGAAGACATCCTCCAGAACCACAAACCCGTCCTTTGCAAACGCCTCAATCATTGCCAGGTCGATCGGCGGCGTCGCCCCTGGCAGACCGCGCACAACGGGATCACGGCGATCCAGCCATTCGGCTTTCGGCTTTTGCCGGGAGGGGTACAGGTCTTCAATAACGTCAGTCATCATGCGCGCCTCCCTCATACCGGTACCGGCATTTCAGTGTCGGCGGGATAAGCGCCATCTGCGCCGTGTACTTCCTTACCGGTGACGGGAGGATTGAAGACGCAGGCCATCAGCATCGGACCGCCTGCGTCGGCCCGCAGGATATGCAGGTCATTTTTGTTGAGGGCATACATCACCCCTGGACGAATTTGATGGCGCTCACCCGTACCAAGGTCCTCGATCGAGCCTGTGCCTTCCATACAGAAGACGCTCTCCAGATGGTTTCGGTAGTGCATTTTCAGCTCCGCGCCTGCATCGATCGTGGTGATGTGAAACGAGAACCCCATACCGTCATTTTTCAGCAGCAGACGGACGGAAGACCACCCGTCGCTGTCAACGCGGCGTTCGGTGAGCATTTCTTTTGCAAGATCTCTGACAATCAATTTTCGGCTCCTTCAGGCTGCGGATTTCAGGCGACGCGCGGTGACCGCACGCACAGCTTCAGTGAGGATTTTCAAACCTGCATCCAGGATTTCGTCTTGGATCGTAAGCGGTGCCAGCACCTTGACGACCTCGTCATGGCTGCCGCTGGTTTCGATGATGAGGCCGTTGCGGAAACACTCTGTGCAGACCTCAGCAGCAACTTCGCCGCTCTGCATTTCGATGCCGGACATCATGCCCTTGCCTTTGACGCGCTGGACCAGCGGGCTTGTATCTGTAAGTTGCTTCAGAACCTTCCTGAGCCGCGAGGCCTTGCGCGCGGTCTCTGTCTCGAAGGCGTCATCCGACCAGAACAGTTCAAGTGCGCGGGTCGCCGTCACGAAAGCATGATTGTTGCCGCGAAAGGTTCCGTTGTGCTCGCCCGGTTTCCATTGATCGAACTCGGGTCGGATCAACGTCAGGGCAAACGGCAAGCCCATGCCCGACAAGGATTTTGCCAGCGTGATGATGTCCGGCCGGATACCGGCTCGCTCAAAACTGAAGAACCCGCCCGTCCGGCCGATACCCGCCTGGATGTCGTCGACAATCAACAGCGCGCCATGCTTGCGCGCGATCTGCTCGATGCGCTGGAGCCAGGCTTTGGATGCGACGTTCAGACCACCTTCGCCCTGCACCGTTTCGAGGATGAAGGCCGCCGGCTTGTCGATGCCCGAAGACGGATCCGACAAGCGCTGGTCAAGCTGGTCTGCGGTATCAGTGTCGTCGCCGAAATATCCGTCATAGGGCTCATGCGTGACGCCGCTGAGCGCCACGCCCGCTCCGCCGCGCTTGCCGGCATTCCCTGTCAGCGCCAGTGCGCCAAGCGTCATGCCATGGAAACCGTTCGAGAAGGCGACGATGTTCGTCCGGCCCGTGATCTTTCTTGCAAGTTTGATGGCTGCCTCAACGGCGTTTGCGCCTGTGGGACCAGTGAACATGGCCCGGTGATCAAGCCCGCGAGGCTTGAGGATGATCTGCTCGAACGTTTCCAGGAACCGAGCCTTGGCGCGCGTGTGCATGTCGAGGCCGTGCGCGACGCCGTTGCCGGTGATGTATTCGATCAGCGCCTGTTTCAGGGCTGGATGGTTGTGGCCGTAATTGAGGGTGGAACACCCGGACAGGAAGTCGATGTAGCGCCGCCCGTTTTCGGTGGTCAGGTGCGATCCCTCTGCCGAACGGAAAACCGCAGGAAACGCGCGGCAATAGCTGCGCACTCGGGATTCACGTCGTTCGAAGATATTTGCTGAGGTGGAAACTTGGTCGTAGGCCATCGAAGGCTCCCTTTTTTGCTTTTTTTGACTGCTCAGGTCCCGGACGTGGATCAACCGGCTGACGACGGCGCCGTGATCGGCCCGATCGTGACGAGGTGTTCGCTTGCATGCTGGCCTGCGAGGTGGCGCTCACGGTCAAACCATGGCGCAGAGCGCATAGGCGCTTTCAGCCAGCCAGAAAGGCTACGGAAAAGCGCCCAGGATGCTTCATTGGAGCGCGTGATCGACGTCTCGATACGTGAAACTGCGGACTGCTCCGGGCGGGAAAGGATCGATGCAAGCATGCGGCGCGCGAGCCCTTTTCCGCGCATGTCCGGATGAACGGCCACCTGCCAAAGGAAATAGGTATTCTGGTGCTGGGGGGGCCGGTGCCCCGAGATCCAGCCAACAACACGCCCATTCGATCGTGCAACAGCACAATGCGGGGCAAAGTGCGTGCACTGGATCAGGTTCGCATAAAGTGAATTCTGGTCGAGCGGCGGACAAGTCGCAATGAGCGCATGGATTTCTGCGGCGTCTTCGGCAGTGGGCGAAGAAATCTGAAAGTCTGCAATTTCCGTCGCCGGACTTCGATCAGTGGTGATCGACGTCCCTGAGTTGGCGGTGGCCTCATGTGGCATGATGGCTCCCTTGGTTTCTTGTTTTGATGGTCAAAATATTATTTGGCCGCCGGGGTCAACCCTGGCGCTGAAATTCGCCGGAAATCAGCTTTCTTCTACAAGACGGACTGCCCTGAAAGCACGAGTATAATTCGCATATCTAATTATTTGTTCGTAAAATGATATCCGCTAGAACGGCGGGATGAACACGCCGCCCGCCTCCGAATCGGCCTCCAGCCCGGCAGATCAAGCCCTGATCTCGCTGCGCCGGATCGTGAAAGCGGTCGATGCGCAGTCCCGGGCGCTCGCGCGCGACACCCATCTGACGCCGTCACAGCTGATGGTGCTCAAGGAACTCGCTGGCGCCGAAAGCGCGCAGCCGGGCGAACTGGCGCGCCGGGCGGGCCTTAAGCAGGCAACAATCTCGATTCTGCTGGATCGGCTGCAGGAACGCGGCCTCGTGCAGCGCGCACGTGGCGAAACCGATCGGCGGACCGTCCGCGTCCAGATCACGCCGGAAGGACGCCGGACCCTGACGGCCGCGCCAGACCTGCTTCAGGTCGATTTCGGTGCCAAATTCGAGAATCTGCCCGAATGGGAACAGGCTTATATAAACGCCGCACTGACCCGGCTGGTCGACTTGCTCGGCGCAGTTTCGATCGATGCATCCCCGGTGCTCGACGTAGGCGCCCTTACGGATCTGCCAGCAGGAAGTCCGGATTGAGCTTGTCCGCACCGGTCACCGCCAGGGCGCCTCAGGTCAGCAACCGCCCTGCTCGTTTGTCAGAATCTGCCTCACAACTGGAATGATCGTGTCGGTAATGATCGCGCGCTCCTGCTGCGGGTGACGCAATGCACGCGTCGGCAAGCCGCTGAAAATCGTGAAGATAAGTTCCGTCTTGTGCTCGGGATTATCGACGCCCGAGCGCTTCAGGATGTCGATAAACTTGCGGCGCATGCGCCCGTCAAACTCTTGAAGGACGACAGCGACCTTGGGGTTTCGTTGCGCCTCGGCCAGCGTTTCGAAATTCAGAACAGTCCGAAAAATGTCGGTTTCCAAGAGGATGGTTTCAGCAACTTTGGCGATCAATTCGTTGACGATGTCACCCGGTTTGGCGAATTCGAGCTCTTCAAGCCTCTGCATATGCCGGCCCAATTCGCGCCGGATCACCTCTTCGATGAGCGCCTCCTTGTTCTCGACGTAGTGGTAGAGGTGGCCGACACTCATTCCACAGGCTTTCGCAATGCTGCCGATACTGGCGCCATGAAAGCCGCTTTCGGCAAAGCATCGCTCCGCCGCATTCAGAATCTGTTCCCTGCGGTCGGCCCTCTTCGCCGATAGCTTTGCGGACGCCCCCTCGCGTGCCTGGTCCATTTTTCCTTCGTCTCCCCTTGACATATTGCAGCGCACCAATAGATAGAGCGCTCATTCTAGTTTTGAAATAGGGCCTGTATACGGCCTTTGTCAAGGAAAACACATGCTTTCGCAACGATTCCAATGGGCTGGCGCATCGATTCTCGTCACCGCGCTCGCAGCCTGCGGCCCTGGCAATGCCCCCCAGTCAGCTCAGGCCCCGGCGGCCCCGATGGTCCAGACGATTGATATCGAGTTCGGTTCAGCGCCCAACACGATCGAACTGTCGGGCCGCGCGCGGGCAATGGCGGAGGCTGAAATCCGCCCGCAAGTCAGCGGAATCATACAAGCGCGGCTGTTCACCGAGGGCGAAGTGGTCAAAAAAGGCCAGGCGCTGTACCAGATCGACCCGGCTGAATATGCATCCGCAGTCCAGAGCGCTAAAGCGACCCTTAATCGCGCGGAGGCTGCGGCCGGTTCCGCACGCGAAACCGCGAAACGCTATGAGCGCCTCGCCGCGATCAAGGCGGTCAGCCAACAGGAGTACGAGCAGGCGAGCGCGACTGCCAAGCAGGCCGAAGCAGACATTGCGCTGCAAAGGGCGGAGCTGAACCGCGCCGAAATTGATCTCGCACGGACCCGCATCGTGTCTCCCATTGCGGGCCATATAGGTCGCTCCGACGTCACCCAGGGCGCGCTGGTGACCGCAAACCAGGCAACACCGCTGGCTTCCGTGGTCCAGCTGGATCCGATCAATGTCGATCTGACGGCATCGGCCGTCCGGATCATGAACATTCGCGAGCAGGTCGCCAACGGGCAAATTGCAACCACCGACGGTGCAATTCCGGTGACGATCAAGTTCGAGAACGGCACGACCTACAAGTATACGGGCCAGATGGAGTTCAGCGAGGCGATCGTCGATGAATCCGCAGGCACTGTCGCTGTGCGGGTCGCAGTACCCAATCCGGACGGTGTTCTCTTGCCCGGTATGTTCCTTCGGGCCAGCCTTGAAGCCGGCAGGTTTGAAAATGTCGTCGAAGTGCCACAGGCGCTCGTCGGACGGACCCCGAAAGGCGACGCAACCGTAATGGTCGTGGCCGCAGACGGTACGGTCGCACAACGCATCGTCACGATTGCCGGCCAGTCTGAAAACTCCTGGATCGTCCGGGAGGGATTTGAACCCGGCGACAAGATCATCGTTTCGAACCTTCAGTCGATCCGCGCCGGCATGCCCGTGCAGATCGCCCCGGAAATCCAAAGCGCCGAGAACACGCTGGCGAAAGCCGACAGCAAAGCCGAACTCCAGTAGGCACCAGGAACAAACCATATGGCCCGCTTCTTCATAGATCGCCCCGTCTTTGCTTGGGTGATTGCAATCCTCATCATGCTTGGTGGCACCCTGGCTCTGCGCAACCTGCCCGTTGCCCAGTATCCGGACGTCGCCCCCACCACCATCTCGATTGCCGCAAGCTATCCAGGCGCATCGGCGAAAGCCGTAGAAGACACAGTCACACAAGTGATTGAGTGCCAGATGACCGGCCTCGATGGCCTCGACTATGTCAGCGCAACCTCAAGCTCGAACGGATCATCCAGCATCACCTTGACGTTTGCTCCCGGGACCGACCCGGACATCGCGCAGGTTCAGGTCCAGAATAAGCTCTCGCTCGCCACACCCTTTCTCCCCGAGGACGTGCAGCGGCAGGGTGTGACCGTAAGCAAGGCCAGCAGCGGGTTTCTGCTTATCACAGCCCTATATTCGCCGAACGGGACCTTTGATCAAACGGATCTCGGAGACTACGTACGGACGAATATTTACGACACCGTCAGCCGCCTGGACGGCGTCGGCAGCGTCACAACCTTCGGCTCGCAATATGCAATGCGTATCTGGCTGGATCCGGACAAGTTGATTCAGTTCGGTCTCATGCCGAGCGACGTGATCACCGCTATTCGGGCGCAGAATGCCCAAGTCACTTCGGGCGCGCTCGGTGGTTCGCCCTCGGTCGAAGGGCAGGAGATCAACGTCACGATCACGCTGCAATCGCTCCTTACGAAGCCGAGTGATTTTCGCGACCTCCTGATCAGCACGACCCCGGATGGCGGCTCAATCAAGGTGTCCGATGTCGGCCGCGTCGAGATGGGCGCGGAGAACTACGCGTTCGCTTCACGCTTCAACGGAATGCAAGCGTCTGGGTTCGCGGTGTCCCTCGCCACGGGCGCCAACGCCCTGGACACAGCAGAGCGGGTCAAGGCTGCCGTAGAGAAGATCTCGCAGCAATTCCCGGAAGACATGGAATACGCATTCCCGGTCGACACGACGCCGTTCATCAAGACCTCGATTGAATCGGTTCAGCATACGCTGTTCGAGGCCATCATCCTCGTGTTCATTGTGATCTTCATCTTCCTCCAAAGTCTTCGGGCGGCGTTCATTCCAATGATCGCTGTGCCGGTCGTCCTGCTCGGTACATTTGCTGTACTGCTGGTCCTCGGCATGTCGATCAATACGCTCACGATGTTCGCCATGGTGCTCGCGATCGGCCTGCTTGTGGACGATGCAATTGTCGTGGTCGAGAACGTCGAGCGGGTGATGGAAGAAGAAGGCCTGTCCGCGCGCGAGGCGACCATCAAGTCGATGAGCCAGATCACAGGCGCACTTATCGGCATCGCTGTCGTACTTTCTGCGGTGTTCATCCCCATGGCGTTTTTCCCGGGCTCGGCCGGTGTGATCTATCGTCAGTTTTCCGTGACAATCGTCTCGGCCATGGCCTTGTCCGTACTGATCGCGATTGTTCTGTCGCCAGCACTTTGCGCCACATTGCTGAAGCCGCGCCATGGCGACGGAAAGGGCCTGCTCGGCGCTCCAGCCCGCGCGTTCAATCGCGGCTTTGATCAACTTATCGCCGGGTACGAAGCCACCGTTGCAAGGATGCTGCGGCGGAAATGGATCATGATGGGCATCGCTGCTGCAATCGTGGCTTTGGTTGTCGCCGGTTTTGGCCGCCTGCCCGGATCGTTCCTTCCGGACGAAGACCAGGGCAACTATTTCACGATTGCTCAGTTGCCGGAGAATGCCAGCCTCGAGCGCACCGCCAAGGTGATGGAAGATGTGGTCAATTATTACCAGACGAACGAGTCTGACAACGTCAACGGAATCTTCTCGGTCGCTGGATTCAGTTTTGCGGGGCAAGGCCAGAACAATGGCATTGCCTTTGCGTCACTGAAGGACTGGTCTGAGCGGAACGGCCCCGCCAACTCGGTCCAGGCCATCGTTGGACGGGCCTTCGGCGCGCTGGGACAAAATCCGGATGCCCGCATTTTCGCAATCGCCCCACCGCCGATTCGCGAACTCGGCAACGCGAATGGCTTCGACTTGTTCATCAAGAATGAGGGCGGTCTGTCACACGAAGAATTTGTCGCAGCTCGCAATCAGTTGCTCGGAATGGCGTCTCAGAATCCGAATCTGACTGGCGTGCGCCCGAACGGGCTGGAAGATGGCCCCGAATTTCAGATCAACCTCGACTACCAGAAAGCTCAAGCTCTGGGCGTCTCGACCTCAGACGCAACCAGCCTGCTTTCGGTTGCCTTCGGCGGCTCATACGTCAACGACTTTATCGACCGTGGACGGATCAAACGCGTCTATGTCCAGGGCGAAGCCGACAGCCGGATGCAACCGGACGATATCAGCAAGTGGCGTGTTCGCAATGCGTCTGGCGATATGACACCGATCGCGGAGATCACAACAACTCAGTGGGACTATGGCTCGCCGCAGCTGCAGCGCTTCAACGGCGTGCCCGCGTTGAACATCCAGGGCAATGCAGCCCCCGGGCAGAGTTCCGGCGTTGCAATGCTTGAGATGGAAAAGATGGTTTCCCAGTTGCCCGCTGGCATTTCGTATGAATGGAGTGGGCTGAGCCGGCAGGAACGCAGCTCGGGAAATCTCGCGCCGCTTCTCTACACAATCTCGATCCTGTTCGTGTTCCTGTGTCTTGCAGCACTGTATGAAAGCTGGACCATTCCGGTTGCGGTCCTGCTCGTTGCGCCGCTCGGCATCTTGGGAGCCGTGCTCGCAGCCCACGGCCGAGGGCTCGCGAACGACATCTTCTTCCAGGTCGGTTTGCTCACAACAGTTGGACTGGCGTCGAAGAACGCGATCCTGATCGTTGAATTTGCCAAGCTGCTTGAAGACCAGGGCAAGGATCTGATCAGCGCAACCATGCAGGCCGTCCGCATGCGCATCCGTCCAGTGCTTATGACGTCTCTCGCGTTCGGCTTCGGTGTTATTCCGCTGGCGCTGAGCTCGGGCGCCGGTGCCGGAGGCCGCATTGCCATCGGTACCGTCGTTCTTGGCGGCGTGCTCACAGCCATGATATTCAGTCTGCTGTTCTCACCCGCTTTTTATGTCGTCGTGCGGACGCTGACCGGCAAACGCACAACAACTTCCCTGTCAGCCGATGAGGCCCACCCATGAAGTCCCATCAAGCCATTGCAGTCCTTCCCGGTCTGCTTGCATTGTCCGGTTGCCTCAGTCTTGCGCCGGACTATCAGCGCCCACCTGCCCCCGTCCCGGACACTCTGCCGGTCTCGGCCTCTTCAAGCGGAGCCGTCACCCCGCTTCGCTGGAACGATCTGGTCGTTTCGGAACCGCTGCGCAATCTGATTGTGCTCGCGCTTGCCGAAAACCGGGACTTGCAGGCGACCGCCGCAAACGTCCGCGCGGCAAAGGCGCGGCTCGTGGCCGCGCGCGGCGACCTGCTTCCCTCCGTGGACGCATCTCTATCCAGCCGCGAAGCCGACACATTCGAAAGCGCAAACTCCGGCAATCAATCGTTCAGTGACAGCACCTCTGCTTCCATAGGTGCGACAGCCTGGGAGCTGGACTTCTTCGGGCGCATTGCCAGCAACAACGCAGCAGCATTGCAGAGCTACCTCTCCAGTTCGGAAGGCGAGCGCGCCGCCAAACTGGCGCTCGTCGCCACAATCAGCGAGGCCTGGCTTCAACTGGCTGCCGACAAGGAGTTGCTGACGCTGGCAGAAAGCACGGTCAGCAGCCAGAGCGAGAGCCTCGAACTGACCCGCGCACTGCTGGATGCGGGCGCCGCCAACGAGCTCGACGTGCGGCGCGCATCCGCGTCTGTCCAAACCGCACGGGCCCAGGCGGCGCAGTATGTTGCGCTGGTTCGCCAGGACCTGAACCTTTTGCGGCTGTTGGTCGGAACGGATCTACCCGAAGGCCTGGCCGAGTCTGCGCGGCTATCACCCTCACCGGTTTCGGCGGCGCTGGGTAACAGTGTTTCTTCGGACATTTTGTTGTCGCGCCCCGATGTGATGGCGGCGGAACATGATCTGATGGCGGCAAACGCACGCATCGGCGCAGCGCGTGCCGCATTCTTCCCCGCGATTTCGTTGACCGGAAGCACAGGGTACGTCAGCAGTGACCTGACAGACCTTGTTGGCGGTGACGGGATTGGTGGCTGGAGCTTTGGACCGAACATCAGCGTGCCGATTTTCGACGGCGGCGGACGGAGGGGGAATCTTGAGGCAGCAAACGCTGCCCGCGATGCGGCGCTGGCACAGTACGAATCCACCATCCAGTCTGCGTTTCGCGAGACGGCCGACGCGCTCGCGGTGTCCAGCACGATCGGTGCCCGCCTTGAAGCGCTCTCCCAGCTGGTCGAAGATACTGATGTCTCCTTGTCGCTCTCGAAGGAACGGTTCAGCTCAGGCGTGGATGGCTACCTTTCGGTGCTGGACGCGCAACGCGAGAACTATTCGAGCCGCCAGCAACTGATAGCTGCACGGCTCGATCAAGGCCGCAACGGGATTGCGCTGTTCCGCGCTCTCGGGAGTTGGGACGGCGAATAGCCAGGCCGCCTCCTCGGCGGCCGGTCTGGACTGCCACCAGCGGCCGTCAGGGAAGCACTTGCGCAGATTTGAGGACCGATTAGGAAACCCTATGGTCTTCACCCTGACGCATCTTTCCCAACTCGTGAGCAGCGGCTTCGACGAGATCATCGACGTACGATCGCCCGGCGAGTTTGCGGAAGATCACTTGCCTGGCGCCATCAACCTGCCGGTACTGGACGACGGCGAGCGCGCCAGGGTGGGCACGATCTACAAGCAGGAAAGCCCGTTCCTCGCGCGGAAAATCGGCGCTGCGCTCGTGGCCCGCAATGCGGCTGCCCATATCGAAACGCACTTTGTCGACAAACCCGGCAATTATCGGCCGCTGGTCTATTGCTGGCGCGGAGGCATGCGGTCCGGCTCCCTCGCGACCATCCTCGGACAAATCGGATGGCGCGCGGAAACGCTTGCCGGCGGATACAAAAGCTATCGGCGCGCGGTTGTGCACACGCTCTATGAGCCTGAACCGGATGCGCCCGAGTGGTCAGGTCCCTTTGTCGTTCTGGACGGCAATACGGGCACAGCCAAAACCGAAATCCTTCAGCGGCTTGCCCGTCTTGGCGTTCAGGTTCTTGATCTTGAAGGCCTCGCCCGGCACCGCGGGTCCCTGTTTGGCGCCTCTGCCATGCCGCAGCCGCCGCAGAAGTCGTTCGACTCCGAGATTGCCATGCGGCTGGCCGGGTTCACGCCTGAACGGCCGATTATCGTCGAAGCCGAGTCGAGCAAAATCGGCGCGCTGAATCTGCCGAAAGCGCTTTGGGCGAAGATGCGTGCGGCCCCCCGGATCCGGTTGCAGGCAAGCCTCGACGCCCGCGCCAAATACCTGGCGGAGGCCTACGCCGATATCACGAACGACCCCGTCCGGCTCGACGCAACCTTGAACAAGCTCGCCCCCTATCAGCCCGCCACGCGCATCAAGGCATGGAAGGCATTGGCGGCGGAAGGAGACATGTCAACGCTCGCGAAAGAGCTGATGGCATTTCACTACGATCCCACCTACGCCCGCCAGCGCGCCCGCGAAACGCAGGCTAAGCTGAGCGTGATCACCGTGAATGAATTCAGCGATGCCGGCCTCGACGCCGTTGCACTAAGGGTTTCCAGTATTCTGGACGACCTCCCGGCGCACAACTAGACGACTGAAATCGCAAGTTCGCCAGCCTCAATGTGGCCAACGACAGAGCCGGTTTCACCGGCCGCAGCCAGCGCAGCGACGACCCGCTCGCTCTCCGAGGCGGGCACCGCTGCGAGCAGCCCTCCAGCAGTTTGTGGATCGAACAGCAAATCACTTCTGGCGTTATCCGGCCGAACGATGTTGGAAACAGACCGCAAATTTGCTGACCAGATCGAGGACTTCACACCCATCGAAGCCAAGCGTTCGGCACCCTCCAGATACGGGACGCGGCCCAATTCAATCTGCGCACGCACTTTTGAAGCCTGGAGAATGTTCATCAGGTGTCCGGCCAACCCAAACCCGGTTACATCCGTCATGGCATGCGCTACCGGCGCCAGGATCTCGCACGCCGCTGCGTTTGGATGCATCATGCTGCGAAGCGCGTTCTGCACAAGCTGTCCCGGGGCCATTCCACGCATGTCGGCTGCCAGGATGACGCCCGTTCCAATCGGCTTTGTAAGGATCAATTTGTCACCGGGCTTGCCCCCGTCCAACCCGATCAATCGTTCTCCGGCAAGGCCGGTGACGGTCAGCCCGATTGTCATCTCGCTACCCATGCTCGAATGACCGCCAACGAGATCGGCTCCGGCCTCGCGCAGCACCTCCCCGATCGCCGACATGATTTCAGCGACGGTGTCTGCCTGCATGCGCTCGCTCATGTGCGGTATGATGAGCGACACAAGCGCTGACTGGGGCCGCGCGCCCATGGCCCAGACATCCCCCAGGGCGTGCACCGCCGCTATTTTTGCCATCGCATACGGGTCCGGCGTAAACGCACGCAGATGATCCGTGCTGATCACTTGCAGCGTCTCGCCAATGCGCAGCACCGCCGCATCATCGCCATGCCCACGCACCGTGTCCTCTCGCACGGTGCCCCGCGCCGCCGCGAGACCTGCATCAAGGCTCAGGCGGGACACTTTTGAGCCACAGCCTCCACAAAGCATTTGACCGGCCGGCACAGCCCCGTCCAGCGCAGCATGCTCGACGGGGAGTTCTCGCCCCATCTTCGACGGCAACGCAGTCAGGCGCTCCATGAAGTCCTTGTCGATCCGGTTCTTCAAGCCCCAGAAAGCAGCGCCCGGCGCCGCCCATCCGAATTTCTCAGCCACCGCGACTTTGCCGCCTGCCGAGATCAGCTTGAGATAGTCTCCCTGCGGATGATATTTCCGCAAAGGCACTCTTCCCGCCAGCGCAAGTCGAAGGTTCCCGTACAAAACCGGAGCCTCGCGTACAGCAAACACGCCGGCCTTCGGACGCGGCGCATGGACCAGGTTGGCACAGTCTCCAACCGCAAACAGGCGGGGATCGCGGGGCGTCTGGAGATGCGCATCGACATCGATGTACCCGTCGGTCAAATCAAGCCCTGTGCCGGAAACCCATGCATGAGGTCTCGCGCCCGCAGCGCTGACCACAAAGTCCGCCGGCAAGATCCGGCCGTCGCTGAGCCGCACGGATCCTGCCTGGATCTCCACCGGTCCAACCCCCGTTATCGCAATAGTTCCCGACCGCTCAAGATAACGCACCAGCAGCTTTCGCGCGGCGGATGCGCTGCCTTCAAGGAGGCCTGTTCGCGCCTCCAGAACCGTCACCGAAGCAGTTCCGGCGCCAATTGCCTCTAAGCGATGCGCCATGGCCAGCGCCAGTTCGACACCCGCAACGCCGCCGCCCACGATCACGCAATCCGCCTTGCGGTTCGAAGCTGCCACATCCGCTACAAAGCGTTCCCACGCCGCCGCGAACTGGCCGAGCGGTTTTGCCGGGACGGCGTTCGCGTCGAAGCCCGGAACGGAAGAAAGCGCGGATGTCACGCCAATATTGATCGATGCAATGTCATACCGGATAGGCGGGCGCTGCTTGAGCAGAACCAGACGTTCGGCGCGATCAATGCCGATGACCTCGTCCAGCACGAGCCTTGCCCCGGCGAACCGGGCCAGCCGCGCAAGATCGATGTCGAGTTCGTCGCGTTGATAATGTCCGGCGACAAAGCCTGGCAGCATGCCGGTATAAGGCGCTGTCACCGCCGGATTGATGACGGTCACACGGGCGCCCGCCAGCGGATTCATGCCCCACTGGCGCAGGACCAGTGCATGCGTGTGCCCACCGCCGATCAGGACAAGGTCGCGCGAGAGGGGAATGTCCAGTTGCATCAAGAATTGCCTTCAATTTCCGGCGACGCGCCGTGACATGACACAAACACCACACCGGTTCCGAGTCCCTACTTACAACGGCATTCGCAAAATTTGGCAGGATTTTCCTCTCGTGGCCGACGGCGACGCCCAGTCCGAACACGGGTCAGGGCTTTCTCACCATCGCTGCGCCTTTGGCAGCGATCATGATTGTCGGAGTGTTGGTGTTTCCGGAGGTGATCCAGGGCATGACGGACGCATCGATCACCCGGAGTCTGTCGACCCCTCGAACCGCCAGCGCACGATCGACAACCGCCATTGGATCATCCGCACGCCCCATCCTGGCCGTGCCGACCGGATGGAAAATGGTTGTACCAATGTCACCGGCCGCACGCGACAGGTCTTCGTCTTCGGATTTCACGCCCGGCACGAGTTCATCCGGTGCGAAGGGCTTCAAGGCGGGCTGCTGCATCAGGCGTCGTGTGATCCGGATCGCATCAGCGGCAACGTGCCTGTCCTCATCCGTATCGAGATAGTTCGGATTGATCTCCGGGGCCGCATCCGGATCCGCAGACCGAATCCTCATCGTCCCCCGCGATGTCGGGCGCAGGTTGCAAGCAGCAACCGTGATTGCCGGAAAGCGGTGAAGAGGCTCGCCGAACTTGTCGAGCGAAAGCGGCTGCACGTGAAACTGGATATTTGCGCGGCTCTGTGACGGATCCGAGCGCGTGAACATACCGAGTTGGGATGGCGCCATGGTCAACGGACCCCTGCGGCGAAGCGCATAGTCCAACCCCATCTTCGCCTTGCCCCAGATTGAATGATATGTCTGGTTCAGCGTCTCGGCGCCGGAGATCGTGTAGATGGCGCGCTGCTGCAGATGGTCCTGCAAGTTTTCGCCTACGCCCGGCAGTTCCACCCGTGGCAGCACACCCGCTTGCTTCAAGACCTGCACGGGCCCAATGCCGGACCGCTGGAGGATTTGTGGGCTGCCAATTGCGCCGGCACACAGGATGACCTCCGCGCGGGCCTGCACGACGAAACGCCGGCCGCGCTGCAGGAAGACAACACCTGTCGCCTGCTTGTCCTGAAACGTCAGCGCTTCCGTCAGTGCATTCGTCTCCACACGGAGGTTCGCGCGATTTTGCACGGGCTTGAGAAATCCACGCGCGGCAGACCAGCGCCGCCCGGCCTTCTGGTTGACATGGAAGTAGCTCGACCCTTCATTGTCCCCCGTGTTGAAGTCCTGCGTTCTGGGAATACCGATCTGCTCAGCGGCATCGCGGACAGCGTCAAGGATATCCCAGCGCACGCGCGGCGGCTCGACGCGCCACTCGCCTCCCACGCCGTGCACGTCACTTTCCCCAAGGAAGTGATCCTCGATCTCCCGGAAGACCGGCAGGACATCTTCCCACCCCCATCCCGGCAGTCCGCTGTCGCGCCAGCCGTCATAGTCTGCCGCCTGACCGCGCATCGTGATCATGGCGTTGATCGCTGACGAACCGCCGAGCACTTTTCCGCGCGGATAGGCAAGTGCGCGCCCGTTCAGCCCGGGCTGGGGCGTCGTCTCGAACATCCAGTCCGAACGCGGATTTCCGATGGCAAAGAGATAGCCAACGGGAATATGGAACCAGATCCAGTTGTCATGACCACCCGCCTCCAGAAGCAGAACGCGACTGGATGGGTCCGCCGACAAGCGATTGGCGACGACACACCCAGCAGATCCGGCGCCGACGACAATATAGTCGTAGTCGCCGTCAAGCGCGGTTGGCGCCGGGTCCATCAACCAGGTTGCACGTCGATGAAGCGGCCGCCATCCTTCGCCAGCCGCTTGAGCGTCTTGCTCGGTGCAAACCGGTCATCCTCCGCACCGAGACGTTCCATGGTTGCCAGAACAGCTTCGGCACCCACCAGGTCTCCATAGAGCATCGGCCCGCCCTTGTCCGCCGGCCAGCCATAGCCGTTGAGCCAGACGATATCGATGTCCGAAGCGCGCTGGGCCTTCTTCTCTTCAAGGATTTTCAGGCCCTCGTTGATCATCGGATGGATGCAGGTCGCGATGATCTCGTCCGGACCCGGCGCTGCGCCTGCGGCAACGCCTGTGATTTCAGCGATGATCCTGGCTGTCACCTGGGACGGAATCGGGCGGCGGTTCTCGTCATAGTCGTAATAGCCGGCGCCCGTCTTCTGGCCGCGGCGATCCAGCTCACACAGCGCATCGCGGATGGGATTTGCCGTCTTCGCGCCTTTCTTCCAGCCAATATCGAGCCCTGCAAGATCCGACATCTGATAAGGCCCCATCCGGAAACCGAACGTGTTGAGTGCGGCATCGACATCCCAGGGCATGGCCCCATTGGCGACCAGCTTTTGCGCCTGCGCCTGGCGCGCAAACAGAATCCGGTTGCCGACAAAGCCCGGACACACGCCCACCAGCGTCGCGAGCTTGTTGATCGTGCGTGCCAGATCCATGCAGGTCATGATCACGTCATCGGCCGTATGATCGGCGCGCACGATCTCGAGCAGCTTCATGACGTTGGCCGGCGAAAAGAAATGCAGCCCGATCACGTCCTGCGGACGCTTGGTTGCGCTGGCGATCTCGTCAATGTCCAGCGCCGATGTGTTGGTTGCCAGGATGGCGCCGGGCTTCGCGATGCGATCCAGATCGGCGAAGATCTGCTTCTTCAGCCCCATGTCCTCGAACACCGCTTCGATCACCAGATCACAGTCGGCGAAGTCCTTCATGTCCAGCGTCCCGGACAGCCGCGCCATCCGCTCGGCGACCTCTTCCTGCGGAAACCGGCCATTGTCGGCGCTTCGCTGATAGTTGCCGCGAACGACGCCCAGACCGCGATCCAACGCCTCCTGCTTCTGCTCGAGGATCACGACCGGGATGCCGGCCGAGGCAAAGTTCATCGAAATGCCGCCGCCCATGGTGCCTGCGCCGATCACGCCCACTTTCGCAATCTTGCGGCGCGGCGTATCGGCCGGCACATCCGGCACGATCCAGGCATCGCGGCCCGCCTGCGCAATGTAATCGGAAATTTCCTGGGGCGTCATGGAGATGGCAGGCATGTCGGTATCCTTCGATTGGCGGCGGCTGGCTCCGTGTCAGCGGCCCGGAAACGTGTTCGGTTCATTCTACGCCCCGCGCCCTGCATTGTGAAAGCCCCGGGGCGGACGCTGTGCACAACAGCGCCCGTCTCAGGCCAACGCGAGCGCCGGGCCGAGGAGCAAGGCAAGGCGTTCGATCGCCCAGTACGCCCCCGCAATCCCGACGGCATAAGCGCCCGTGTGTCGCAACACGCCGAGCTGGCCGGGTCGTAGGCGGGCAACGATCCAACCCGTCACAAGCAACCCTCCGATCACGGCGACCTGCCCAAGTTCGACGCCCAGATTGAACAACAACAATGCCGCAAACTCCGTGCCCTTCGGCAATCCGATCTCGGCCAGCGCGCCCGCAAATCCAAACCCATGGATCAATCCGAAACCGAAC
The DNA here is from genome assembly GCA_041741055.1 of Hyphomonas sp. GTDB lineage: Bacteria > Pseudomonadota > Alphaproteobacteria > Caulobacterales > Hyphomonadaceae > Hyphomonas. The sequence continues at coordinate 9,556 of JBGSKU010000278.1, read as the reverse complement.
GCGATGGCCCACGGAAAACGCGCACTCAGCCCCTCTTCACCGCGCATCCGGCGGATCGCTTCCAGCCCGATCAGGGCAATCGACAAGGCGATCACGATCTCAACAGGCGCACCCGGAAGGCTGATGCCCGCGAGCGCGGAGAGAGACAAAGTGATCGAATGGGCCACTGTGAAGGCCGTCGCGGTTGCGACGAGCTGGCGCCAATGCACAAGCAGCACCAGCCCCGCGACAAACAGAAGATGGTCCCAGCCGAACAGGATGTGTTCGACCCCGATCATCAGATAGGCCCACACACCCGGATTACCGGCATTCGCAAACACGACAGAGGGCGATCCGGGGCGCAGTACGGCGGAGAAGCCCGGCGCGTCCAGGCGCTCGATACGCAGGTAGACATCCGTCAGTGTACGGTCGAGTCCGGCAATGCCGATCTCCCCGCCTTCAAGTTCGCAGCGGACCGTGAACCGGCGCACCAGGGCCGCGCCGACATTCTCGGCCGCCTCGGCGCCGAGTTCGCAGCCGCCCGGAAAGACCGGCTCAAGCCGCAGGATACGCTCGCCCAGGATCGGCTGCTTCCAGGTGACGTCATACACCTGATCAGCCGTCTGACGGATCTCCAGATAGGCCGGCCGAACCTCATGCGCCGCCGCTCTTCCCGCGATCAGGCAAAGCGCGAGCACGAGCATCCAGACGCGCAAGCCCGCGATCACGGCGAAATACCCTCGATCTCGACATTGTAGCGGGCCACGATGTCGGACACAGCCTTGGCGTTGGCCTTGAGGCGCGCGTCATTTCGCCAGCGCTCGAGCACATCGCTCCGTACAGTGTCGAACTCGGGCGCAGTCGCGGGGGAAACATGCGTCACGCGCACAACATGCGCGCCCAAGGCGGACGTCACCGGTCCCTGCCAGGTTCCGTCGGCGGGCAAGGACGTCAGCGCCTGCGCAAAATCAGCACCGAACAACCGGACGACTTCGCGTATCGGCAACTCGCCATACTGGCGCTGGAGCATGAACGCATCGCCTTCTGCGAGCCAGTCGGCACCCGGTTGTTTCCGGAGCTCCGCCAACGCTACCCGCGCGCGCGGGTCGGATGCCTCGCGAAAATAGACGTGGTCAAAGCTGTACAAGGCCGGCACCGCAAACTGGTCCCGGTTCTCCTCGAACCATTTCCGCAATTCCCGTTCGTCCGGGTCGGCAGGGTTGGCGAGATCGTCGACCATGAACCGCATCTTCTGCGCCAGCCGGCGTTCGACCACCACATCGCCCGCTTCCAGCCCCAGCCGCCGCGCCTCGCGCGCGAGGGCCAGCGTCTCCACCTGATCGATGACGAGCGAGCGCAACTCATCCGGCCCCGGAGGTGTGCCGGTTTCCGTCGCATAGAGCGCGGCCAGACGCTCGATGTCCGCACGGCTCAGCCGGATCGTATCCTCACGCGCGCCAAAGCCATTCAAGGCCTGGCTGATGCCAAAGATCAGCAGCGCCACCACAACAAAGTGGACCAGCGGGTCCCGGACAAGTTTCTGGAACACGGATCAGTTTGCCGCAATGTACCAGATGGGCGACGTATAGGCGCGTTCCTGAATGGTGGCCGGAACATCCGGTCTTGGCGGCGTTCCGTTCCGGTTCGCTTCCCAGGTCGACCAGCGGCAGGTCGGATTCTCCAGCACGCGGACATAGTAGGCCGCGTTCTCGGAAGCCTTGAACGCCGGATCGCGCCACACGGCCCGCAGATCGGCCGCCCCGTCCCCGCTTGGCGTGCAGGTTGCCAGATCAACCGTCGCGCCATTTTCCGCGCAGCGGTGTGTCGTTGCATCCGGCTCGCCCTGAGCGCAGGCAACATCAAAGACGGCTTCGCTCGTGCTGGTTACCTTCACGATCTGAACGCGTTGCAGGGGCGCGGCGTTCGGATCGCGCTGCGCCCAGACCAGGAATTCAGGCGACGCATCGGATGAACCTACAAGATCGCTGCCCATCGGCACGCCCGCCTTGTAAGCCCGCGACACAAGATCCTGAGCGTTCAGGATATCGTCGCCAAAGCTCTCGGCGGCAAAGAAGCGGACTTTCATCCGCGGGCCGGTCGTGCCGAAGGTCTCCTTGCGGCGGAAGGCGTCGAAGATGGAATCCCGGGTGTTTTCCTCCGCCCAGACGCCTGTGAGGCCGGCCGCACTCCAACGCGAGAACCATTCCCGGGCGTTGTTGACCTGCAGGGTGTCAGGCTGGTTCGACCAGTCCTTTGCGCCATCGGCCGGAATGGACCCGCGCGCGACAGGCGTACCGTCGACGATGCCCACTTTCGACCAGTAGTCGCTCTCGGAATACGCGCCGCCGACGACGTGCGAATCCGAAGCCGCCACAAGGCCGAAGCGGAAGGGGTTGAAGCCCTTCTCTTCGGCCAGGGCGAGCCCGCGCTGATAGGCCTGGCGCACATAGCTGCCATTGGTCTTCGACACTGTATAGACGCCCAGCAGACGGTCATAGATCTCGAAATTCGCCCACTCGTCATTGGGAGACAGATCCGGGTGGGTCTCCGATGTGCCCTTGACCTGGGTCACTTCGACAAGCGGCTCGTTGCGCATCCGTTGCGCGGCATATTCGGCCGAGAGCGGCGCACCGTCGAACGTTTCCAGCCGGAACATCTGCCCACCCGACACGTTTGAATTGTGCGGGATCGCGATCGACTCGATCCCCGCTTGCCGCAGGCCATCCATCCAGTCCCAAAGGTCTTCCGGATTGGTCGAATCCAGCGTCGAGAAGACCCGGACCGGTGCTTCGCCGCGGAAGAAGACGTTGCGGTGCAGGTTCGCCCCGCCGAACGTTCCATCGTCTGCAACCGTGCCGACGGACGTAAATTCGAACGCCGCAAAGGTGGTGAATTTGCCGGGATCATTGTGCCGGTTGGCCGCATCGACGGTGTCGGCCCAAACGGAATTGATCAACGACTCGTCGAACATGTCCTCGATGCGTTCACCGGTCCGCACCGACGTGCCGACGCCTTGAAAGGCGGCGACGATCTTTTGCGGATCGCTCGAAAACATGTCTTTCGCTCGGGGCAATTCCGAAAGTGCCGTGCCCGGCGTGTCCATGGCTGGCAGGATACCGAGGTACTCGGCATGGTCTGTCACGGTGTAGAAATCGAGCGGCCCGCCGGCAATCGTCATATCGAACTCGGACGGATGCCGGATCGTTTCACCCTTGGCGAAGCGATAGGCGTCGTCAGGCGTCCGTCGCACATTGAAAATGTAGGCATCGAAACTGTTGCGGGTGTGAATGTGCATGTCGCCGAAATAGGCGTTGCGGTCAGGATTGTATCCGGGCGTGTGGGCCTCCGCGATGGGCTCTTCTGAAGTCGCCGCCGCGTCCAGGGACGGCTCGTCGGCCTTCGGGGCCACACAGCCCACCAGCCCCAGCGCGATCAACAGCGCGAGTGTTTGTTTCATGATTCATCCTCCCCGGACTCAGTCTGTTTTTTGATTGGGCCTAGGGTAGCGCCAGACGGTACGTCCCGACAACGAAAAGCTTTGCGTGGAACGCGATTGGGATAAACTGCACCAAAGAAAAAACGGACGGGGAGAGAAATACCATGAAAATCAGAGCGGTATATTTGTCGCTTGCGGCCCTTCTGGCAGCCTGCGCGGCGCCGGATGTTCCGGCATCCGGGATTGCGGAAGACGCGGCATCTACCCCCGCTGCGCCCGGTGTTCCCTACAGCGCGACTCGCAACGCCTATTTCGGCGATCTCCACGTGCACACATCCAACTCGTTCGATGCCTATGTGTTCGGGGTCCGCGCCACACCTGACGACGCTTACCGCTACGCCAAGGGCGAAAAGATCCACGCCGACGCGGGCTATGACATCCAGTTGCAGGGCCCACCGCTGGATTTCCTCGCCGTGACCGATCACGGCGAATACCTGGGCATCGTTCCGGCGATGAATACGGAAGGGACGGCCCTTTCGCAGACCGAGACGGCGAAGATCGCATTCGGCGAGAATGCGCAGGATGCCGCGCAGGTTTTCCAGCAGATCGGGATTTCCTTCGTGACTGGCCAGCCCATCGAGGAGATCAACGATCAGGGCGTCATGAACACGGTCTGGGCGAAGACGGTCGATGCGGCCGAACGGTTCAATGAGCCCGGAAAGTTCACAACCTTCGCCGCCTATGAATTCACTGCCATGAAGGTGATCAGCGCCGATGCCGGCGCGGCGGGCAACCTGCACCGCAACGTCATCTTCAAGGGCGGTGCGCCGGACCAGATTTACTCCACCCTGCAATCGACCAATCCGGAAGACCTCTGGGCCTGGATGCAGGGACAACGGGATGACGGGCGTGACGTGCTGGCCATTCCACACAATTCCAATGCGTCCAACGGCGGCATGTTCGCCCTGGAAACCTATGCCGGCCAGCCGGTTGATGAACGCTGGGCGCGCACGCGTCTCGCCAACGAGCCGCTCGTCGAAATCTCGCAGATCAAAGGCACGTCGGAAACGCACCCCGACTACTCCCCCAATGACGAGTGGGCGAACTTCGAACTCTACGACCAATTCATCGGCAGCACGATGCTCGCCACCGTGAACGAGGGCGACTATGTGCGCCGCGCCTTGTCGCGCGGCATCTCGCTGGAAGAAGAGATCGGATACAATCCCTACGCCTTCGGCGTCATCGGATCGAGCGACACCCACGTGGCCGCCGGAAACTTCTCCGAGGAAGTCTATTGGGGCAAGTTCCCGCAGGACGGGGCCAGCCCCGTTGCGCGCCAGTCGGTGCTGCCGGAAGGCTATGCAAGCTGGGCGGATGTGCCTGCCGCTGAGTCCCGCCGCCTTCTCTCTGCTCCCAAATACAGTGCCAGCGGGCTTGCCGGCGTTTGGGCAGAGTCCAACACCCGGGATTCCCTGTTCGACGCGATGCGCCGCCGCGAAACGTTCGGCACCAGCGGTCCCCGGATCAGTGTCCGCCTGTTCGCCGGCGACTATGATCCGGACGTGCTCGAGGCGCCTGACCTGCTGGAGAAAGCCTATGCGGGCGGTGTTCCGATCGGCGGAGACCTTGTGCGCGCGGAAGGGGCCGGCTCGCCGGACTTCATCGCCTGGGCGATGCGCGATCCGCTCTCGGCCCCGTTGCAGCGACTGCAGATCATCAAGGTCTGGGAAGAAGCCGGCGAAGCCCGCGAAGCGGTGTACGATGTGGCCTGTTCAGGCGGTTCAGCGCCCGATCCTGTGACACATCGCTGCCCGGATAATGGCGCCAGCGTCGATATCTCGACCTGCAAGACGCAACCAGGCACGGGCGCCAATGACCTCAAAGCACATTGGCGCGATCCCGATTGGATGCCGGCCCGGCAGGCTGCGTATTATGTCCGGGTGCTTGAAAATCCGACCTGCCGGTGGAGCACCTGGGACGCGGCCCGGGCAGGTACACCGCCCAACCCCGCCCTGCCGGCGACGCTTCAAGAGCGTGCCTGGACGTCGCCGATCTGGGTCAAACCCTAGGTCATACCCGGTTCAGCGGGGTCCAAGGGTGGGTCAACCCGGTCCACCCCGGGTCCAGAAGCGGATCAACGGGGGCAGGAAGGCGAGCAGGATGGGCTCAAGCCGCGTTCGGCAGGACGAGCCGGATCGTCTTCTGCAGCGGCGGTCCGCAAACCCGGCCGCGGAAGTGGGAACTGCGCCAGAAAATCTTGTCACCCCGCCGGACGAGGTGTCCCCGGACCAGATGCAGGCGGGGCCCAGCACGATCAAATACGCTCGTTCCGGGTCCACTTTCAGCTGCGGCCTCAAACATCGTGTGGGTCAGCGCTACATGCTCCAGAAGCGCCGGCTTGCCACTCTGGACCCGGCGGCGATTGAGCGCTGACAGGTCAGTGCGCGGAATCTCGCGCACCTGAGCCATCAGGAGGAAAACAAACGCCAACATGAACGGGAAATCGAGCGCAGCCGGGCCGACGGCCTGGGCGAGCAAATCCCTGAGATGCGTGGGCGAGCTGGCGCGCTGGCGATAGTAGGCGTCCCATTCCGGATCGAGGCGGACCGACACGGTGTCAAAGATGCCCTGCAGCGCATTGCTGGGCGCCTTCAGGGCCCAACCGGATTGACAGGATCGGACTGCATCCAGGTCGAATTTGAGGATGGCCGGGTTGATGTCGCATGACTGGCCGTCCCTGGACCAGAATACGCGAAGGGTTCCTGATCGTTCAGACGGGTCCATCCTGACCAGAATACCGGCCCGGGAACAGGCCGGCGCCTGGCTGGCCAAGGGCTGATCGGCGAGCAGACGCGCCCGGACGGTTTCATTCCACTCGACCCAGAATTCCGGAAAGGGTGCGCGGAAGATATCGAGCGCTTCGGACAGGAAATCCTGGCGATTGCGGACCATGTCGGCACAAAGCGCCGTGATCGCATCGTCCATGACATACCGGACGGGCATCTTCACGAGATCGTCCCGGCACGCCCCCGCGCCGGGCAGGTGCAGGTTGCGCCCGGTGAGGCCGTCGCGAAGCTCGACACGGCGCGGCGCCTGCGCAATGCAATCCATGAGGTACATCGACGATCCCCTTCGAAGCATAGGAAAAGGGGATGCCGGAGGGTCCGGCATCCCCGGTTTTCAGGTCGTCAGAAGTTCCAGTCGAACCCAAGCCGGACGGCGCGGGGAGACTGGTAGGTCAGCGGCTGGCGATAGTTCGGATCGACACCGCCCGTCGGCAGGTCGCCTGCCTCGTTGGACGTCAGGACATTCTCCAGGCCGAGCACGTTGAAAATGTCAGCCCGAAGGGTCAGCTTCCCGGGAACCTTGAGGGGCACGTCGTAGCGTACGGCCAGATCGAGGTTCGTGAGCCAGTCGGTCTCGAAGGCCGTTCCGCGCCGCACGGGCTCGCCCTGACAGAAGCGCGAGTCGGCGCCATAGGCGGCGGAGGCTCCGTCCGTCGGGTGCACCCCGAGACATCCATACTGCTTGGGCGAGATCACGGTCAGGTTGGCGCCCACCATAAGGGAGTCGAGGACCTGATAGGACCCGCGAACCTTGAACTGGTGACGGCGGTGGTTCGGAAGATAGCCGTACTGGTTGTCCGTCAGACCGGGGTGGTCATACAGGATCGTCGACCCCGCATCGGTCTGGCCGGTGTCGGACAGAACGGTACCTTCATAGTTGCCGATGGACGACGACCAGACATAGGAACCGTCAAGCGACCAGACGCCGTCGAAGGCACGCGACGCCGTCAGCTCCAGACCGACATAATCGCGCTCAGCTTCCGGAATGGCGAGATCGGCCGCCGTCAGGTGAATGAGTTGACGTGTCGTCTGGCCCGGCAGCGGATCACGCGTGTACACGTCGATGGCCTGCCCCGGGTTGAGCACGGTGTACTGATAATCCCCGAACCAGATGTCGCCGCAGCCGGCGATGCCATTGCGATCACAATATTTCAGGATCGCGTAGTCGATGGCGACGTCTTCTGACACATCGCCCAGCGTACGCCAGGAGAAGCGGGCGCCGACCGACCAGTCGTCATTGAGGATGCGGTCCACGCCGAGGACGAATTCGTCCTCATACGTCGCAGACAGATCACGAGAGGTCTTGGAGATTGGCGGCTCCTGGGAACCGTTTCCGAACACAAGACACGCGACGGTGCCCGCTGGTCCGATCGCACCATTGGGGCATGCACTCGCACCCAGATCGTCAACAATGTTGGAGTTGAGGTTCGTACGTTCATCTCCAAGCACGATGGCTCCGGTCGAGGGATCGAACGAGACCAGGTCGAAGTATTCCCGGACGAAGAGGTCCGCCCCCCTGAAACTCAGGTTGGATGCCGGCGGAATGAAATAGCGGCCATAGCTGCCGTAGACGCGTGTTTCACCGGATCCATCCACGTCATAGTTGAAGCCAACGCGAGGGCCCCAGTTATCCTTGAGGTCCAGAACATTCTCGCCGATCAGGTTGTCGAGTTTGAACCGGTCATTGCGCAGACCCAATTGGACGTTCAGACGATCCGTGATGTCCCATGAATCCTGGACGTAAAAAGCCTCGTTTTCACCCTCAACCCTTCCGCCGAGACGGATGGTGGTAACCCGCGCCAGATCAGAACCGATCGGAACGCCGTAGGTGTCGGCAGAGCCGGCGGTTGTCACCCGGAACAGACGATAATCGGATTTGCCCGTCCGCGCCGATACGTGCTCGAGCGTCGTTTGTTCGTTGTCCAGGCCAAAGCGAAGCTGGTGGCTGCCCAGCAGGTCGAACGAGAAGTCCGCGTCAAAGCGATAGAATGCGCGCTCCGTGTCACCAATATCATCGCTGACCGTGGTCTGAGGGCCAACCCGTTCAACGGTTCCGAACCGGGTCTCAACGACAAAGGGCGTATCCGAATCGAGGGCTTGCTGGTGGTTTCGGTCCTTGCTCACACCGTAAGCGGCCGACAGGGTCATCCAGTCCGTGAACTGGCCGGTATACCGGCCGACCCAGCTTTCGCCGCCGCCCCGCAAGGTGGAGCCACCGAAAGGCTGCCCGATAACTCCGGTATCCGGATCGAAGGCCAGGCTTGTCCGGCTGACTTCGCGCGAGGAGTCAAAGTAGGTGAATTCGAGATGCTGCGAGTCTGTAACGTAGCCATCCAGTTTCAAACCATAGAAGGGATCGTCCGACTCATCGAGCACAGCCGAGCCCAGCGAAATTGACGGGCTGAGCGACCGCGTGTCTTGTGCTTCGTAGAGACCGAATATGAAAAGCCGGTCTTTGACGATCGGGCCACCGGCCGTGAACGTCATCGAGCTCGCGTCACGCTCATTGAGCTCGTTGAAGGCGCGATAGGTGTTGGGCGACGTGTCGCGCAGTTCGTCCGGTGTCCAGTCGCCGCTGACGCCGAACTCCCACTCGTTCGTTCCCGAACGGGTGACCGCGTTGATCACACCGCCTGTTGCGCGCCCATACTCGGCGGGGTAGCCGCCCGTCTTGACCTCAACCGACTGGAAGAAGTCGAACGGAACGGTCGCACTGCCCAGGTAGGTATCGAAGTTCGTAATGTTCAGACCGTTGATGTAGAACGCGTTCTCGGCCGGCGACGCTCCGCCAATTGTCACGTTGGTGTTGCGCGTCGGCGCAGCGATGTTGAAGTTCGAATCGCCTTGCACCGAAGTCGGCGCGAGCAATGTGACGGCTTCGATCGAGCGGCCAATCGGCTGCGTACGGAGCGCTTCGCGCACATCCACGGTGACCCCGGATGTCGTTTGCGCAAACGTCAATTCCTTCGATGCCGTTCCTGTTACGACGACCTGGTCCAACTTGCGGATGGTCTCAGCGGTAAAGCCATAGGACGTATCTGCGCCAACCTGAACCTTGACGATCTCCTCAAGCGTACCGCCTTCGGGCAGGCTGAACGTCACCCGGTACTCGCCTGCGGGCAATGCGCCCACGCGGAAGACGCCGCCGGCATCGGTGTGCGACGTTCTGGTGAAACCCTGGCTGAGTGAGGTCACAGACACCTCGACGCCGGCAATGGCCGAGCCTGTTTCATTCCGCAGCGTGCCGTTCAACGCGCCTGTGGTGTAGCTCTGCGCACTGGCCGGCAGCGGCGCG
>JBGSKU010000277.1:0-3037 GCA_041741055.1 Hyphomonas sp. | reverse complement strand
GGAACGCCGCGCGCCCGAAACGCGCCCGGCCACGCTGACACCCGCGCGCGACGGACAAAGTGAACGCTCCGCGCTGGAAGGCGGCATCCGCATGTTGTGGAACCGGTTGTCGGTCGGCCAGCGGATCGGCATGTTCTTTGTCGGAGGCTGGTTCCTGCTCGCCTCAGGCCTGTTCGTCCCCGTGATCGTGATCGCGGTGATCTATTTCAGCCTGAGGCGCCGCAAGGCGTAACGCCGGATCAGCCGGCGATGTATTGCGCGCCGTTGACGGTCATCGTGGCGCCGTTGATGAAGGCGGCTTCGTCGGAAGCGAGGTAGGCGCACATCGAGGCGATCTCTTCGGCCTTGCCGAGGCGGCCCACCGGGATCGTCGCGATGATGCCATCCAGCACTTCCGGTTTCACGGCCTGCAGCATCTCGGTGTCGATATAGCCCGGCGCGACCACGTTCGACGTAATGCCCTTCTTGGCGCCTTCATAGGCCAGCGCCTTGGTGAAGCCGATCAGGCCGGCCTTGGCAGCGGAATAGTTCGCCTGAGTGAACTGGCCCTTCTGGCCGTTGATCGATGAGATGTTGATGATGCGGCCGAAATTGCGATCGCGCATGCCGTCCCAAACCTGTCGGGTCACGTTGAAGGCAGAGGTGAGGTCCACATTGATCACTTCCTGCCACTGGGCGAGGCTCATCTTGTGGAACGGCGCGTCGCGCGTGATGCCGGCATTGTTGACGAGGATGTCGACCGGGCCGACTTCCGCTTCGATGGCTTTCAGGCCCGCGCCGACCGCGTCATAGTCGGCCACGTCGAACTTGAAGACCTTGATGCCGGTGGCCTTGGAGAATTCTGCGGCGGCCGCGTCATTGCCGCCATAATTGGCCGCAACGTTGTAGCCCTTGGCCTTGAGGGCCTCGCTGATCGCCTTGCCGATACCCCGTGTGCCACCCGTAACCAATGCTGTGCGCGCCATTCGTGAATTCCTCCCTGGATTTTGTTAAGTCAGACCCTGCGTGCAACTTCGATACCGCATTGGTCAAGCCGATCTTTTGTGCGACTATTTCGCACTAGCACAATAATTGCTTGGCTGGCGAAGACCGGTCAACGGCGAGGCGAGGATATGGTTAAGGCAAATGGGTCGGATGGTCCGATCATCATCAAGAAGTATGCGAACCGGCGTCTCTACGACACGTCGACATCGTGCTATGTGACGCTCGATCATCTGTCCGACCTGGTGCGCGAAGGCCGGGACTTTGAAGTCCGCGACGCCAAGACGGGCGACGACCTGACCCGTCAGGTGCTCACCCAGATCATTTTCGAGCAGGAAACCAAGGGGCAGGGCGCCCTGCCGCTGAACTTCCTGCGTCAGCTGATCGGCTTCTATGGTGGCGGCGCGCAGACCTTCCTGCCAGCCTTCCTTGAAATGTCGATGAACAGTTTCTCGGACGCCCAGAAGGAATGGCGCAAGGCCGCCAACCCGATGAACCTGTTCGAGGCGCAGGCGAAGCGCAACATGGCGATGTTCGAGCAGGCCATGAAGATGTTCATGCCCACCGTGTTCCAGGCGAACCGGACCGAGCGCCAGACGCAGACGCCGTCCAACCCGTTCTTCGAGTATCAGGCCGAAGCGCTGGCGGCGATGCAGGAACAGATGGAAGCGATCCAGAAACAGCTGAGCGACCTGTCCCGCAAGGACTGACGCGGAGCGTTCTGCGCAACAAAAATGGCCGGAAGCGTGTGCTTCCGGCCATTTTGCGTTCCGGGCCTGCGATCAGACGTCGCCGCCGACTCCAAAGTCACGCCGCGCCGACACGATGGTGACGATCACGCCGGCCAGCACATCCAGCAGTGTCATCGCCATCAGGATGAAGAAGGTGGAGGTGGCGAAGTTCGGCATCAGCAGGAACTGCACGAGGCAGATGATGAAGAGCAGCAGCGAGATGCCGTGATTGATGATCGTGGCGGTGCCGGTGCTGGTCGACTTGAGAATCTCGAGGAACAGGAAGGTGACCGCGAGCAGGACGATCGCGTCGCCCTTGGTGAGCACCCATTCGACGCCGGAAATCATCGGCAGGCTGAAAGCGGTTTCGGCCAGCATCGCCGCCAGCGGGGCAACCTGGGAGGTGACCAGCTGGCCCGCCGCATTGGTGGTTTCCACCGGCCCGCCCGACGTCAGGGCGAGGAGGTTGTAGAGCACCACCGGAATGACCAGCAGCGGAAAGATCCCGAAAATTAAGCGCATGGATGACCCCTGTTTCTGTTTGCCGCCGTCACTTTCACGCTCGGCGCGCTTGCGGTCCATCTTGGACACGGCGGCGGCAGTGAGCGCAATCTTTGTATCGCGATTATCCACGTCCACCCTCTGGAGTGACCGACAACAGCCCCGTGTTTACCGTATCAATGTGCAGGACGCGAGCGGATTTGCAGCAAACGCCCGATCAGCGCTCCGGGCGCTCGAATTCTGCCTGGCCGGACTTGTGGTGCAACTGGAGGTTTAGAAGGATCGCTTTCGCCACCGGCAGCAGCCAGATTGACAGGCCCGTGATCGCCAGCCCCAGCAGTACGATAGCCCCGGCTTTCAGGAGGCCCGGCAGGGGGCTCATGGGAATCAGGAACAGGAACGGCGCCGTGATAATCAGCACGCCGAAGCCTACGAAGAAGGCGGGACCATCCGCCGTGTCGGCCGCGCGCATGTCGCGCCCGCAGTGCGGGCAACTCTCATTAAGCTTCAGATAGGCCGAAAACAGGCGGCCCTGGCCGCAGGCGCCGCAGCGCAGGCGCAGTCCATTTAGGATCGGAGCAGGCTTGGTCATCGCCGCTAGATAGGAGGCTGAGGCCCGCCGCGCCACGCGGCAAAGCCCCGCGCCCCTTGACGCGCGCCGGACCATTGCCCACCAGAGCAGCCGCCTGCGATCTGGAGACCTGCCCGCATGACCGAACCTGCCTTTTCACGCATTGCCATCGTCGGGGTGGGCCTGATCGGGTCGTCCATCGCACGGGGTGCGCGCGAGTATGGCGCGGCCGGCGAGATCGCCCTGTATGACG
>JBGSKU010000276.1:0-3059 GCA_041741055.1 Hyphomonas sp. | reverse complement strand
GCACTACAACTTCCCGCCCTATTCGGTCGGGGAAACGGGCCGCATGGGCGGCGCTGGCCGCCGCGAGATCGGCCACGGCAAGCTCGCCTGGCGCGCGCTGCAGGCTGTTCTGCCCAAGCATGAAGACTTTCCGTACACGATCCGTCTTGTCTCCGAGATCACCGAGTCCAACGGCTCGTCCTCGATGGCAACGGTCTGCGGTTGCTCGCTGGCCATGATGGATGCCGGTGTGCCGATCGCACGTCCGGTCTCGGGCATCGCTATGGGTCTGATCCTCGAGGGCAAGGACTTTGCCGTCCTCTCGGACATCCTGGGCGACGAAGACCACCTCGGCGACATGGACTTCAAGGTGGCCGGTACCGCCAATGGCGTCACCTCGCTGCAGATGGACATCAAGGTTGCCGGTATCACCCGCGAGATCATGGGCAAGGCCCTCGATCAGGCGAAAGGTGGCCGCGAGCACATCCTCGGCGAAATGGCCAAGGCCCTGACCGCGTCGCGTGGCAAGCTGGCCGAAACCGCGCCGCAGATGGAAATCATGAAAGTGCCGACCGACAAGATTCGCGACGTGATCGGTTCGGGCGGCAAGGTCATCCGCGGCATCGTCGACGAGACGGGCGCCAAGGTGAACATCGATGATGACGGCACCGTCCAGATCTCGGCGCTCGACCGCAAGTCGATCGACGCGGCGATCAAGATGATCAAGGGCATCGTGGCCGAGCCGGAAGTCGGCGAGATCTACGAAGGCAAGGTCGTCTCGATGAAGGACTTCGGTATCTTCGTGAACTTCTTCGGCCCCAAGGACGGCCTCGTCCACGTCTCGCAGATGGCCAACAAGCGCGTTGGCCACCCGAAAGAGATGGTCAAGGAAGGCGACAAGGTCTGGGTGAAGCTGATGGGCTTCGATGAGCGCGGCAAGGTCCGCCTCTCCATGAAGGTCGTCGACCAGGAAACCGGCAAGGAAATCGAAGGCGCCGAAGCCGGCGCCGACGAATAGTCACACGGCCGGAACACAGACAGGGAAGGGCCGCTCCTTTGGGAGCGGCCCTTTTTCTTTGCCTTGCCGCCGCAAGACGACATCCTGAAAGGATACAATAATCTGTATCCTGATGAAATATATTTGACACATTCCCGTCACATTGGCATTGTGACAATTATGTTACAGCCACGTTACAGATTCTTGTCCTTGTCGGCGTTCGCCTTTGCAGCGCTCACATTGCCCGCCGCGGCCGTCACCGATTGCAATCTTGCAAAAGGCCTGTCGCTTGATCCCGCAACCTTCAACCAGCAGGTCACCACTTGTTATGACAGTCAGGGTGACGCGGCCCAGAATGCCCGGCTTGAGGACGAGCTGATCAAGGCCACTGACCGTGTCCGCGCCGGAGAGAGGGAAGGTTCACTCACTCCGCTCACTTCGCTGGAACAGGCTGCCCGTATCCACGCCATGGACATGGCGGTGCGCAATTATGCAGGCCACATTGACCTGGAAGGACGCGGCCATCTCGACCGTGTGCGGATGTTGGACCGCACCGTGCTGATCGGAGCCGCAGGCGCGAATATCGCCATCGTCGAAGGCACAGGTCTCGCTCCGGACGACGTCTTCGAAGCGTTGCGCCGCGACCCGGTGAACGCGACGAACATGACGCGCAGCGCCTTCACCCATACAGGCGTCGGCATCGCCGAGACCAACGGGCGCACCTACGTTGTGCAGCTGTTCGCCCGTGTCGATGGCCAGCTGGACGCGCCACTGCCCATCTATACGTCCGGCAAGCAGAACATCCGTGCGACCTTTGCGGAAAAAGGCCTGCAGCCAGTTGCCTGGCGCCTGACATCCCCTGAAGGGGATACGCTCAAGCGCGGCTATGGCACCACTATGTCAGCCGCCTTGCAGCCTGGCCAGCGCGCTTATCTGACGCTCGACTTCGTCCGCGATGACAAGGAATTTGCCATCCGCGGCCCGATCATCACAGGTCAGTAAGCCCTTCCGCCCGCTACGCCCTGTCCCTGAAAAGCGGGCAGGGCGTTTCGATTCTGCTGCATTCGGCATCGTGACAGGTTGGAATGCGCGCAGATTTGGCGCAAAGCAGCGCCATGACCAAACGCAAATCCTTCCTGATCGCGATGTCCGGCGGCTCTGGCTCCGGCAAGTCCACGCTGGCGGTGGCGCTGCTGGAGCGGCTCGGACCTGGCAAGGCCGTGATGTTCGGCGAGGACGCCTATTATCATCCGATGAGCCATTACGGCGCCCCGGCCACCGAAGAGGAGCGCCACGCCCTCGTCGCCGGCATCAACTATGACGATCCGAAATCGAAAGAGGTCGATCATCTCGTCTCCGACCTGAAAGCTCTCAAGGCCGGCGAGGCGGTAGAACAGCCGATCTACGACTATGACCGCCATGACCGCTCGACCCGGACACGCCGCATCGAGTCCGCCCCCGTCCTGATCCTGGAGGGCATCCATGCGCTGTCGATGCCGAAGATCCGCAACCTCATCGACCTGTCGGTCTATGTCGACACGCCCGACGACCTGCGCCTCGCCCGGCGCATCCGCCGCGATGTCATCGAGCGCGGGCGCACCGTCGATTCGGTTCTGCTGCAATACATGTCCACCGTTCGCGCCGCGCATTACCGCTTCACCTATCCGGCCATGTTCGAGGCCGATCTGGTGATCGCCGACGAGGGCGTGCCGGCCTATGGCGACGTGAAGCCGTCGGCCGATGCGATCGAGCGGATGCTGGCCCCGGTGCTCGCGCGCCTGCAGACGGAAGGCGTCATCTGACCTGCCATCCGGGCGGTGATCGCGTCCGCGAAGCGTGCTAGCCTCGGCTGCGCATGTACAGGTTCCTGCTCCTTGTCCTGACGGGTCTGACCGGCTTGCCGGCCTTCGCTTGCGACCTGCACGTCGAGGGCCGTCCGGCCGAAGTGGCGGGCTATGTGGAAACCGCTGAGGCCTGCCTGGGGGCGCCGCCGGACGGCTTCCTGTTCGACGAAGACCTCGAAGCGGGCTTCCTGCGCCTCGTGAACGCGGAGCGCCGCGCCGCTGGCCTTTCGCCGGTGCAG
>JBGSKU010000275.1:0-3209 GCA_041741055.1 Hyphomonas sp. | reverse complement strand
CTTGCCGATGCCCGCTTCCCCCGAGACGAGCGCAACATGCCCTCGGCCGCCCGCAACGCCGGTCATCAAGGCCGACAGCGAAGCCAGGGCCTTGTCCCGTTCGATCAATATCGCTCGCTCGCGCGGCTCTGCCACAATTCCGCCTTGCTGAATCCACGCCCGGTAAGGCCTGTTTACGACAGGTTAGTGCGTTGACCTGAAAGGGAAAGCCGAAAATTGGGTAGTTAACCGCCTAAATCTAGGTACCGCCACGGAAGCGGGCGCCTCAATTTTTCCTTAGTTTGAAGCTGCGGGTGAAGGGACGCACGCGCTGAACTCGGGGGTAGGCGACGCTCTCTCTGCCTGCCCCCGACATTCCCTCTTCCAGGCTCGATAGTTAATCCGTGCGCGGACCGGTCCAGGCTTCGCGCGCCGCATGCGCCCTGACGCTCATGCCGGTTCCGTCCGCCAGCCGGATCGGCCGCCCTGTAAGATCGACGCCGGCCAGGCAGTTCACATTGATCCCGTAGTGGTCCGGCATCGATCGTTTGCGGTGGAACGTGTAGATTCCGCATTTCGAGCAGAAGAAGTGCCGGGCGATCCGTGTGTTCCAGTTGTACTCGCTCAGCACATCCGCGCCAGCGATCAGCGTGAAGGCATGCTCATGCACGGTGGTCATGACTGCATTCTTCATCCGGCACAGCGAACAGTCGCACCGGCAGAGGTCAGCCAGATCGCTCCCGATGCGAAACTGCACCGCCCCGCAATGGCAGCTGCCTTCCAGCACCGTCATGAGGTCAGCCCGGAACCCACTCGGTGAGCGCTGCATCCATGACGCCCACAGCTTCGCGGACATGCGCGTCCTCGATCACCAGCGGCGGCGCAAGGCGCAGCACGTTGGCGCCGGCCACGCCGACCAGCAGGTTTGAATCGCGGCAGAGGCCCTGCAGGTTTTTCGGATCGGCCTTGAGCTTGATGCCCGTCAGCAGGCCCTTGCCGGTGACGCTCTCCACCTTGTCCGGGTGCGAGTCTGCAAGGCTTTTCAGCCCTTGCTGCAGCACACCCGACACGCGGCGAACATTGGCGAGAAAGGCTTCGTCGCTGACGATATCCCACACGACATTGCCGACCGCCATGGCGAGCGGGTTGCCGCCATAGGTCGAACCATGGCTGCCGGGCTGCATCGGCGCGCCGACGGCTTCGGTCATCAGGCACGCGCCGAACGGGAAGCCGCCGCCGATGCCTTTCGCCGCGCAGAGGATGTCCGGCTCAACGCCTTCGGCCCACTGATAGCCCCAGAGTTTGCCGGTGCGGCCCATGCCGCACTGGACCTCGTCGAAGATCAACAGGATACCGTTCTCGTCGCACAGTTCGCGCAGGCCCTTGATGCAGGCTTCCGGCATGGCGCGCACGCCGCCTTCGCCCTGCACGACCTCGACGAAGATCGCCGCCGCCGTCGGTGCCGCAGCGGCCTTCTTCAGCGCCTCATGGTCACCCCATTCGAGATGCACGAAGCCCGGCAGTTTCGGGCCGAAGCCTTCAAGGTATTTCGGATTGCCGCCCGCATTGATCGCGCCGATCGAGCGGCCGTGGAAAGCGCCGGTGAAGGTAATGATGTCGATCCGGTCGGCATTGCCCTGCGACCAGTGGTACTTGCGCGCCGACTTGATCGCGCACTCAACCGCTTCGGTGCCGGAGTTGGTGAAGAACACCCGGTCGGCAAACGTGTCGCGGCAGATCTTGTCGGCCAGTTCTTCCTGACCCTTCACGCGGAACATGTTGGACGTGTGCCAGAGCTTTCCCGCCTGGTCGCGCAGCGCATCGACCAGCGCCGGATGCGCATGGCCCAGCGCCGTGACAGCGATGCCGGCAATGAAATCGAGATACCGTCGGCCATCCTCGGTGAAGAGGTAGA
This sequence comes from Hyphomonas sp., assembly GCA_041741055.1. Lineage (GTDB taxonomy): Bacteria > Pseudomonadota > Alphaproteobacteria > Caulobacterales > Hyphomonadaceae > Hyphomonas. The sequence goes on along the minus strand of JBGSKU010000275.1, from coordinate 1,315 downwards.
CGCCCTGACCTTCAACGAAGACCTCCTCCGGCGGACGGTACACCGGCAGGATATGCTGGCGGGGGTCCTCGTGGGAATTGTCTGCAGGCATCGCGGCGGCTCCGGCGGATTGAGGGGCAAATTGGGGAGGGCCACGCTTGGGGCGGAGCGGACGCCAAGTCAACACAACGGGCCGGATTACCGAGAATTAATCCAAGACATGATCGAATAACAATAAAAAGTATTGACGTTATTCGATATGGTCTTATTGTTATTCGTGAAGCCGGGTTCTGGACGCCAAGATCCTCCAACGCCCCTCGACTCCCCTGAAGTCTTGACGAACTGGAACCCGGCCTTTCCCCGATGGGGCGGTCGCCACGGCAGACTCCATGATTAACGGAAGCCGGAATTAAAAAGAGGCGCAGCGCCGTTGCCGGCTAGCTGCGCCCCTCCACCGTTTGCAGCGTTTCCTCCCAGAAACTTGCCTACCCATACGGCAACGAATCCGGACTTGTGTCAAGAATGTGTCGAAACATTTTTTCAGGAAATGTGATCGGCCTGCGACAAGGCGCCCATCAGCTGCTCAGCCGCCTGTCCGGCCTCGCCGCCGAAGTCTGCGCGCACAGATTGCGTGAACGCGGCTTCGCTCTTCAGGATCACTCCGTCGCCAAGGATCTTGAGTCCGTTGGCCTTCAGCGTCGCGCCGGTGGTTGTGATGTCCACGATCACATCGGCCGTGCCCGTTGACGGCGCCGCCTCGGTCGCCCCGGCGCTTTCAACCAGACGGTATTCTCCAACGGATTTCTGGGCAAAGAACCGGCGTGTGATCCGCAAATATTTTGTCGCCACACGCAGGCGCCGGCCGTGGGATTTGCGGAATGCCGCGCCTGCCGCTTCCAGATCCGCCATCGAATCGACGTCGAACCAGGCCTGCGGGACCGCCACCACCACATCCGCCCCGCCGAAGCCGAGCCGCTTCAGCACGCGGAAATCTCCCGGCCCGTCGGGGGCAAGATCGTGCAGGAGGTCTTCGCCCGTCACCCCGAAATGCAGGCTGCCGTCGATCAGGCCTTGCGCGATCTCGCGCGCCGACAGGAGGCGCACTTCCGCATCCAGCCCGTCGATCTCGGCGGTATAACCCCGCTCGCCGCCGATCTGGCGCAAGGGGTGGCCGATGCTGGCGAGCCAGGCCTCGGTCTGTTCCTTGAGGCGGCCCTTGGAGGGGATCGCAATCGTGAGCCGGCTCATGCGCCCGTCCTCCGTACACGCACCATCCGGTCAGGACGCACGACGCCGCCGATGCCGGTGGCGGAGACGCGGGCCCCGGAGAGGCCGG
>JBGSKU010000274.1:0-2723 GCA_041741055.1 Hyphomonas sp. | reverse complement strand
TTTCGGCGGACCGTATGTCGGCCTCTTTGCGTGCACGGACAAACTGGTGCGCCAGATGCCGGGGCGCCTCTGCGGCGAGACGGTGGACGCGGACGGAAATCGCGGCTTCGTGCTGACGCTCTCGACGCGCGAGCAGCATATCCGGCGCGACAAGGCGACCTCGAACATCTGCACCAATTCGGGCCTCTGCGCGCTGGCGTTCACGTCCCACATGACCCTGCTCGGCGGCAAAGGCCTGAAGCAGCTGGCGGAGCTGAACCATGAGGCGGCCTGCGAGCTGGCCGATGCGCTCGGCGCGATGAAGGGCATCGAGATCCTGACGCCGCGCTTCTTCAATGAATTCGCCTTCCGCACACCGGTCGATGCCGAAGCGGTGCTGGCGATGCTGGATGAAGCGGGCGTGGTGGGCGGCGTTCGCGCCAGCCGTCTGTTCCCGGACGGCCATATGGGCGACGTGATCATTGCGGCAGCCACGGAATGTACGACGGCGGACGATATTGCTGCCTATGTGGCGGCGTTGAAGGAGATCATCTGATGGGTGCAGCGCAGGTCAGCAACTGGGTCAAGGATGATCTCGCGGAGCGATTGCTGGGAGAGGGTTTCATCGAACAGAATGAGCGCAAGTGGATCAGAACGACAAAACCGGAAATCTCTGAGATTATTGAGATTGCTGTTGCAGGAAGAGCTGCATACATTTTTACATTCGGCATCGGGATCAATTTCTCGCCCAAATTTTCGAGATCTGGACTAAAATGGAAACGCACATTCAAGTCGTTAGACTTTGATTTGCTGACTAACCCCATTGACTTCCGTGAAGACTTTGGCCGGTTCGTAATTCCAAGAAATCTTGCTGCGGATGGGTCGCATATGGCTCCCAGAACGAAAATCTCTGATGCAATCGACTACGGCTGCGCAGTGGCTTTCAGCTATTTCAGCTCCATCAATTCAATTTGCGACCTTCCGAAGCGATTCCAAGAGCTTGAAGACTTACCCACGAAGCGCTTTGGAACCAAAAACTATATCCAGTTCGATTTGGGCTACGGAATCGCATTGATAGCCAGCAACTGCGAACAGCATGGCCGTCTACGGATCAATCGATTTTGCGAGCGCTATAAAGTAGCAGCTGACGATGTCAAATTGAATCTCGCCATTGCTCGAGCAAAAGCCCTTGCCGGTACTTTGTCATGACAACAAACAATAATTCCTCCACCGGAATATCGAAGGAGATCACCTAATGTCCATGAACTCCACCGGACGCCCCACGGCGCCGTCCTCTGTCTCCGCCCCGTTGTTCGAAACTATCTCCGGTTCGCGCGGACTTCTTCAGCATGAAGACCTTCTCTTCGAGATCGGCACGCCGGAGACGACCGGCGTTGACCTGCCGGAGCCGAAGGGCGTCAAGAGCCGCCTCGGCAGCGTGCTGCGCAAAGTGGACACCGGCCTGCCGGGCCTGTCCGAGCCGCAGGCGGTGCGCCATTACATGCGCCTGTCGCAGAAGAACTACGCCATCGATCTTGGCCTGTTCCCGCTCGGCAGTTGCACGATGAAGCACAATCCGCGTCTCAACGAGAAGATGGCACGCCTGCCGGGCTTTGCGGATATCCATCCGCTGCAGCCGCAGGCCACCGTGCAGGGCGCACTTCAGCTGATCGACGAGCTTGCGACCTGGCTGAAGACACTGACCGGCATGCCGTCGGTCGCAATGAGCCCGAAGGCGGGCGCACATGGCGAGCTGTGCGGGATGCTGGCGATCCGTCAGGCGCTGATCGCGCGCGGCGAGGGCGAGACGCGCAAGCGCGTTCTGGTGCCGGAGTCCGCCCACGGAACAAATCCGGCCACCGCCGTCCAGTGCGGTTTCATCGTCGATGAGATCAAGGCCAACAAGCGCGGCCGGGTCGATATGGACGACTTGAAATCCAAGCTTGTCCGCACGGACGACATTGCCGGCATCATGCTGACGAACCCGAACACGTGCGGCCTGTTCGAGACCGACATCAAGGCGATTGCCGACCTGATCCATGCGGCGGGCGGCTATTTCTACTGCGACGGCGCGAACTTCAACGCCATCGTCGGCCGGGTGCGCCCGGGCGATCTGGGCGTCGATGCGATGCACATCAACCTGCACAAGACCTTCTCGACGCCGCATGGCGGCGGCGGCCCGGGTTCCGGCCCGACTGTGTTTTCCGAAGCGCTGGCGCCGTATGCGCCGGTGCCCTTCGTGGTGAAGGATGAAGACGGGTTCTACCGTCTCGTCGAGCAGACCGAAGGCGCCGCCAAGGACTCGTTCGGGCGCATGGTTGCCTTCCATGGGCAGATGGGCATGTTCGTCCGTGCGCTGACCTATATGCTGAGCCACGGCGCCGACGGCCTGAAACAGGTGGCGGAAGATGCGGTGCTCAATGCCAACTATATCCAGGCGCGCCTGAAGCACGTGATGACCCCGGCCTTCGAGGGCTTCTGCATGCACGAGGCGCTGTTCTCGGATGCGTTCACCGCCGACGGCATCGAGACGATCGACATCGCGAAGGCGCTGATCGACGAGGGCTATCATCCGATGACGATGTACTTCCCGCTGGTCGTACATGGCGCGATGCTGATCGAGCCGACGGAGACCGAGTCCAAGGCCGAGCTCGACCGGTTCTGCGATGCACTGGAATCGATCGCGCGGCGTGCGGCGCAGGGCGACGACACGCTCAAGGGCGCGCCCTACCTGGCGCCGGCCA
>JBGSKU010000273.1:0-4290 GCA_041741055.1 Hyphomonas sp. | reverse complement strand
TCAAGGAGCTGCCGCCTCCTGATCCAAAGTGCGAAGGATTCTGGACGCTTCCCGAATTCGGTCTCGCGCACCTTCCGGGAATAGTCCCGGACCCGTCCCAAGTTGAGACTGGCAGGGAACTTTTAACCTTACGTCGCGTTGCAGGCGCTGAAGAACCGGGCCGCGCGCAGTGGCAACAATGTTGCACTTCGCAACCCGGGGTGCCGCGCGCAGCCCGGATCAGCCCTGCCCGGAGAAAAGTTGGCAGGACAACGGAAAGTGACGCTGCATGGACAAGACCCGCCTTTCGGTCATCGTCACCAATTACAATTACGCGCGCTACCTCCCGGTCGCGATCGAGAGCGTGCTTCAACAGGATGCGAATGTCGAGCTGATCGTCGTTGATGACGGGTCCACGGACGCATCGCGCAGCATCATCGCCGCTTATGGCGATCGCCTGAAGCCGATCCTCCTTGACAGCAATGTCGGCCAAGGCGGCGGCTTCAATGCCGGCTACGCGGCCGCGCAGGGCGACCTGATCATGTTTCTGGACGCCGATGACTTCATGTTGCCCGGCGCAGCGCGGCGCATAATCTCGAAACGCAAGCGCGGCACGTCACTCTACCTGTACCGGATGCGCTACGCGGACGAAGACGGAAACCTGTCCGGCATCCACCCTGCGCGTGGCTTTTCCACGGGCGACATCTCAGAGCTGCTGCGCACAAACGGGCGATACCACGGCACGATAACGTCCGGAATGGTCTTCAGCCGCCGGCTATTGCAGTCGATCATGCCAATGGAAACCGCCGGCTTCCGTCAGGGGGCTGACGGATATCTGGCCACACTGGCACCACTCTACGGCGAAGTGCGCGCCTGTTCGGATACCATCTCCGCTTACCGCTTGCACGACGGGCAGCACACAAGCCCATCGCCGGACTCCATCGCCAGGCGGGCCCGCTACCGCATCCTTCATGACAAGGCACGCTACCGCGTCCTGCGCGCCCATTCGCGCAAGCTTGGACTGTCGGTCGCCGAAAGCCTGTCACGGAACGACGAATACCACATCAAAGAACGCCTGATATCCCTGATGTTCGATCCCGATCATCATCCGATTGCGGACGATACGGTTCCGAAACTGCTGCGCGAATGCCGCCGCATTGCGCTGCAGCAGGGCGCGGGCGCGTATCGCTATCTGCGCGCCGCCTGGTGGACCCTGCTCCTGGTCCTGCCCCCGAAACCGCGCGCGCATATCTTTCAGTACGAAATCCACCCGGCCTCGCGCCCCGCCTGGTTCACGCAGCTCGTCCGCTTTATGAAACGACGCACAACGCCCCCGGTTTAGTCGCCCCGGCGTGTTACTCTTTTGGGCGCTTGTATCTTGGTGGGCCGTCCGGGCCGATCTTGCCCGCATACGGATTTTTGCCCTGGCGCACGAACAGGCGGATCGGCACGCCGTGGAAGTTGAACGCTTCCCGGATGCCGTTGATCAGATAGCGCTTGTAGCCTTCGGGCATCTGGTCGCCGCGTGAGGCGATCAGCACGAAGGTCGGCGGGCGCGCCTTCATCTGGGCCATGTAGCGCGGCTTGATGCGCTTGCCCTGTACGCTCGGCGGCGGGTGATGTTCGACCGTGTGGCGCAGCCAGCGGTTGAGGTCGCCGGTTTTCACCTTGGCGGTCCAGTCACTGTAAACTTTCACCACCGCCGGCATCAACTTGTCCACATTGCGCCCGGTCAGACCGGAAAGGAACACGACCGGCGCGCCGCCCGCATTCGGCATCAGCCGGTTGGCAAGGTCGCGGATGTGGCGCGCGGCGGCGTCCGTGTCCTCGATGGCATCCCATTTCGACATCACCAGCACGATGCCGCGGCCTTCGCGCAGGGCAAGGTCTGCGATCTGCAGGTCCTGCTTCTCCAGCGCCTCGTTGGCGTCCATCACCAGAGCCACCACGTCGGCATATTTCAGCGAACGGATGGTCTCTGCGGTCGACATCCGCTCCAGCTTTTCCTGCACCCTCGCCTTGCGGCGCAGGCCCGCCGTATCGACGAGGCGGATCTGGCGGCCTTCCCATTCCCAGTCGATGGTAATCGAATCGCGCGTGATGCCGGCTTCGGGGCCGGTCAGCAGGCGTTCGGACTGGATAAGCTGGTTGATCAGGGTGGACTTGCCCGCGTTAGGACGCCCGACGATCGCCAACCGGATCGGCCGGACAACCGGGACCTCAGGCTCGGGCGTATCGACATCGGCTGCCTCGATGGCCGCCACGAGATCGTCGTCGGACAGCGTCATGTCGTCGATGTCGATATGGGCGAGTTTCTCAAGCACATCGTCGCCGGCGCCGGCCGCATAGTTCGGCTCGGCCTCTTCGAGCGCCGCCTCGAAGGCTTCCGGACCGAGAGCGGTGCGGATGGCTTCGTAGAGTTCCGCAAAGCCCTCGCCGTGTTCGGCCGACAGGCCGACAGGTTCACCGAGACCCAGGCTGAACGCATCCATCACGCCCGCCTCGCCCTGACGGCCTTCGGCCTTGTTGGCCGCCAGCACGACCGGAACGCCGGACTTGCGCAGCAGCGCGGCGAACGTCTCGTCTTCGGGGGTCACGCCGATCCGGGCATCGATCAGGAACAGCGCCAGGTCCGCCTCGGCAATCGCCGCCTCTGTCTGCGCCCGCATCCGGGCCTCGAGACTGTCATCGCGGACATTGTCGAACCCGGCGGTATCGATCAGCAGCAGCGGCAGGGTGGCCAGCCAGCCTTCCGCCATCTTGCGGTCACGGGTGACGCCCGGCTGGTCATCGACTAGCGCAAGCTTCTTGCCGGCAAGCCGGTTGAATAGCGTGGACTTGCCGACGTTCGGCCGCCCGACAATGGCAAGCTTCAATGGCAAGGCCTCAGCCCTCCTCAAAGGTGAGAGGGCGCGGCGCTGCGGGCGCCGGCCCTAGTCGATGGCGATCAGTTTGGCGTCGTCCGTGAGCACATACAGCCGACCCTGCGCCGCAATCGGCTCGATATACACGGTATCCCCCAGCTTCAAAGAGCCCGTCTGCGTGCCGTCCTGCGGAGAGAAGGCCAGGAGCTCACCCCGCGATGAGACCACGATCACCCGGTTCGAGGCCACGATGGGCCCGGAATACGAGATCCGGTTCTTTTTCTTGTCCTTGTCCTTGAACTGGCGGAGCTGGGTCACCCAGTAGGCTTCACCGGTCGCAGCATCGAGACAGGTCAGCTCGTCACTGGTGCCAAGCACGAACAGGAAACGGCCAACCAGGGCCGGTGCATGGGTCGATCCGACCGGCTGGGTCCAGACGCGGTTCCCGCTGCGCCCATCGATGGCCGCAGTCGTGCCGGCTTGGCTCGAGGCGAAGACGAGGCCGGCGCCCAGAACGGGGCGCGAGCCGATATCGTTGATTTCGGAGATCGGTGTAAACCGGCCCGCCTGGGTCAGCGCATCCGTCCACAAGCGGCGGCCGTTGGCCGCGAGATAGGCAATGATTTCGCCGGACGAGAAAGGCGCGATCACGAAGTCTTCGATCGAGGCGACGCTGGAACTGCCCAGCACACGGGCCGATTCCGAAATCGCCTGGTCGCTCCACAGCGTATCGCCGCTCGACAAATCGAGACCGAACACTTCATTGTTGTTGGAGTTCACGAACACGTTGCCATCGTCGACGGTCGGCGAGCCGGTCATCGGGGCCCCGAGGTCGCGGCGCCATTTCTGGTCCCCGGTCGCGGCATCCAGCGCCATAACGTAGCCATAGCCACTGGCCACAACCAGCGTGTCGCCGGCCACGGCAAGACCGCCGCCAAGCGCAGCCTTGTCGCGCTTGGAAATGCCGCGCAGCTTCTTCGACCAGACTTCCGCGCCGTTGCTGAGACTGGACGCGCGCACGGTCTGGGCGGCGTCCAGTGTGTAGATCATCGTTTCGCTGGTCACCGGCGGGGTGGTCAGCGCGCTCTTCTTGGACGAGCCCTTGCCGACTGAACGGCGCCAGGCAATGTCCAGTTTCGGCGCGGCCATGACATGGCCGATCACCTTGGTCGGATTGCCGCCCGCTTCGGTCCAGGCCGGAACGGCCTTGGCGTCGGGCAGCTCGACGGCGATCCCGGTCAGCGTGGCGCTGGGCGCGATCCGCTCCTGGTCGAGCACCATGGTGATGCGGCCCGCCTTTTCTTCGGCGGCGAGCTCTTCCTTTTTCGTGTTGCGGAAGCTCGGCAGGTTGGCACAGGCGCTCACCGCCAGAATGGAAGCCAGCGCTGTGAGCGCTATGGCAGTGCGGGAAAATTTCATTGGCCGGTCTCCTGGGGCTCTTCGGCAG
>JBGSKU010000272.1:0-4285 GCA_041741055.1 Hyphomonas sp. | reverse complement strand
TGAAGATGCGAACGCTCACCGGTGCGGACCTGGAGGCGGCCCTGCCCGCGCTGGCGGCGCTGCGCATCGAGGTGTTCCGGGCGTTCCCGTATCTTTATGCGGGCACGGAGGATTACGAGCAGGGCTACCTGCGCGACTTTGCGGCGGCGGCGGACAGTTTCGTCTGTGTCGCCGAGGACGAAGGCCGGATTGTCGGCTGCGCGACCGGCTCGGCGATCACGGGGCATCACGGCGCGTTCGCGGCGCCGCTGGCGGAGGCGGGGTATGACCTCGCTTCGACATTCTATTTCGGCGAGTCGGTGCTGCTTGCGGACTATCGGGGCCATGGGCTGGGCCATGCCTTCTTCGATGCGCGCGAGGCCCATGCGCGGGCGCGGGGTTACGCGCGCACCTGTTTCTGCGCCGTCGAACGGGCGAAGGACCATCCGCTGAGGCCGGCGGATTATTCGCCGCTGGACGCGTTCTGGACCAAGCGGGGCTATCGCAGGCTCGACGGCCTGGTGACCACGTTCGACTGGCCCACGGCCCCGGACGGGCCGAGCGAGATGCACGCCATGGGGTATTGGATGCGGGCGTTCTGACGCCCTTCCCGCGAGGTCAATCGTGGACAGTTCGGGGCGCGGCGCTAGAGTTCGCCGCGAAGTGCCGCCGGTACAAGGTGGCCCCGAGGAGACCGCCATGCACCCGTTCCATCACGCGAAAAGCCATCCCGACAAGCCGGCGATCATCATGTCCGGCTCCGGCGAAACGATCACCTTCAAGCAGCTCGACGAGCGCTCCAACCGGATCGCGCACGCGCTGCGGGCGGCTGGCTGCAATCCCGGCGACACGATTGCGATCTTCGCCGAGAACTCGCCCCGGTATTTCGAGGTTTGCTGGGCCGCGCAGCGGGCGGGGCTTTACTATGTGGCCGTCTCCTCGCGCCTGACGACTCCGGAAGTGGCCTACATCATCGAGGATTCTGGCTCTAAACTGTTGATCGCGGGCGCGAGCAAGGCCAGCGTGGCGAAGGAAGTGAAAGCCGCGACGGGGCTGACCGATTGCTGGTCCATCGACGGAACGATCGAGGGATTCAAGTCGCTGGAGACGCTGACGGCGACATTCCCGGCAACGCCGATTGCCAACGAGATGGCCGGCACCGACATGCTGTATTCCTCCGGCACCACCGGCCGTCCGAAAGGCATCCGCCCGCCGCTTCAGCCGGACCTGCCCATCGATGCGGACAATGCGCTGATCCAGATCGCCAAGGTGATGTCCGGCGCGAACGCGGACTCGATCTACCTCTCTCCGGCTCCGCTCTATCATGCTGCGCCGCTGCGCTGGTGCATGACGTTCACGCGGATCGGCGCCACGCTTGTGATCATGGAGAAGTTCGATCCGGAAGATTACCTGCGCCTCGTCCAGAAATACAAGGTGACCCACTCGCAACTCGTGCCCACGATGTTCGTGAAGATGCTGAAACTGCCGGAAGAGGTTCGCAAGGCGTATGACGTCTCGAGCCTGAAGTTTGCGATCCACGCGGCGGCGCCCTGCCCGGTGCCGGTGAAGGAGCAGATGATCGCCTGGTGGGGACCGGTGATCGACGAATATTATGCCGGCTCGGAAGGCAATGGCATGACCTGGGTGAAAAGCCCGGACTGGATGACGCACAAGGGCACGGTCGGCCGCGCCATCATGGGCGAGTTGCACATCTGCAACGAGGATGGCGACGAAGTTCCGGTGGGCGAGGAAGGCCAGGTGTATTTCGGCGGCACGACGCCGCCGAACTATCACAACGACCCGGAGAAGAACAAAGCCGCGCTGAACCCGAAACACCCGGACTGGTCGTCACTGGGCGATGTCGGCAAGGTGGACGAGGACGGCTTCCTCTACCTCACAGACCGCAAGGCCTTCATGATCATTTCGGGCGGCGTGAACATCTATCCGCAGGAATGCGAGAACATCCTGATCACCCACCCGAAAGTCGCCGACTGCGCCGTGATCGGCGTGCCAGATGAGGATTTCGGCGAGGCGGTGAAGGCGGTCGTGCAGCCCATGCCGGGCATTGCGCCTTCGGAGGAACTGGCCGCTGAGCTGATGGCGCATTGCCTGGCGAACCTGTCGAAGATCAAATGCCCGAAGAGCATCGACTTTGATCCCGAACTGCCGCGCCACCCAACCGGAAAGCTCTACAAGCGCCTGATCCGGGACCGGTATTGGGGCAACAAGGACAGCCGGATCGTTTAGAGCTTCGGCGTTGCAGGCCCCACCCTAACCCTCCCCATGAATGGGGTGGGGATACCGGCATCGCCTGCCTTTCGGTGAGACTCCCCCAAAAGTGACCTGTCCCCTCCCCATTCATGGGGAAGGTCAGGGTGGGGCCTTGCAGGCGCAGCGCACCCGTCGCAACATCGCGGCAAAACGACGGGAGGTCAGGACATGGTCGAGCGCAGCGATTTTCCGGAAGGCTTCGTCTGGGGCGCGTCGACGGCGTCTTATCAGATCGAGGGCGCTTACAAGGATGACGGGCGTGGCCTGAGCATCTGGGATGCGTTCAGCGCCGAGCCGGGGCGGGTGAAGAATGGCGACACGGGCAATGTCGCGTGCGACCATTACCATCGGTACAAGGAAGATGTGGCGCTGATGAAGGCGGCCCATTTCGGCGCCTACCGGTTCTCGGCGTCTTGGAGCCGGGTGCTTCCGGAAGGCCGGGGACAGCCGAACGAGGCCGGGCTCGATTTCTATGACCGGCTGACGGACGAATTGCTGCGCCAGGGCGTCGCGCCATGGCTGTGCCTTTACCACTGGGATCTGCCGCTGGCCCTGCATGAAGCGGGGCTCGGCTGGACGAACCGGGAAATCGTGCCGTTCTTTGCAGACTATGCCGGCCTGATGGCGAGGCGGCTGGGCGACCGGATCGTCCACTGGGCGACGTTCAACGAGCCGAACATGTTCACCATGCTGGGCTATGGCGCCGGCGTGCATGCGCCGGGTATCCGGGACCGGGAAGCCTGGCTGGACGCCGTGCACAACGTAAATCTCTCGCACGGCGCGGCGGTGCGCCGGCTGAGAGCGGAGCTGCCGGCAAGAGCCCAGATCGGATCGGTGCCGAACCTGCAACCTGCGCTTCCCGCAACGGACACCGACGAAGACCGCGCCGCGGCGGCGATGATGGACTCGGCGATGAACCGGGGCACGGCCGATCCGGTGTTCCTCGGAAAATATGATCCGATCATGCGCGGCTGGCTGGGGAACCGCGTGAAACCCGATGACGAGGCGGACATCCACGCGCCGCTCGACTGGCTGGGACTCAACCATTATTCGCCGACCTATGCCTCGGCGCGGGCCAACGCTTTCGGTTTCCGGAACGTTGACCCGCCTGCGGGCTCCGAGACAACGCTGATGGGTTGGCATGTGCAGCCGGATGCGTTCCGCGATATCCTGATCGAGACATCGAAGCGCTATGGCGTGCCGGTCTATGTGACCGAGAACGGCATGGCTGATGATGTGGAACCGGACGCGCACGGCCGCGTGAATGATGCGGCGCGGGTGAGTTACCTCGAACGGTATCTCGGCGCCGTTTTGGAGGCACGGGCGGCGGGCGCGGACGTGCGCGGATACCTGGTCTGGTCGATGCTGGACAATTTCGAATGGGCGATGGGCTACGGGCCGCGGTTCGGCATCGTGCATGTCGACTACAAGACCTTGAAGCGGACCCCCAAGTCATCGTACCGCCTGCTGGCCAGTCTGGCCGGAGCAAAACACGCGACATGACCCTGATCCCGAACCAACGGCATCTGTTCGATATTCCGGAAGATGTCGCCTATCTGAACGTTGCGACGATCGGGCCGCTGCCGGTGGCGGCCGCGGAGGCCGGCCAGCGCGGTCTGGCGCGCAAGCTGCAACCCTGGACCATTCCGGATACGGACTTTTTCGAGGATACGCGCCGCCTGCGTCCGCTGCTGGCGCAGCTGATCGGCGCAGATGAAGCGGGCATCGCCTTCGTGCCATCGGCCAGCTACGGGCTGGCGGTGGCGGCGCGCAATATAACGCTGGCGAAAGGGCAAAAGATCCTGCTGCTGGAGGACCAGTTCCCCTCCAACGTCTACACATGGCGGGAAATGGCGCGCGCGGCAGGCGCTGAGATCGAGACAGTCCGGGCGGCGGGCAATGCGTCCCTGTCGGACGCGCTGCTGCAGGCGATTACACCGGAGACGGGATTGGTGGCCTGCGCGTGTGTGCGCTGGACAGACGGGGCGCGGATCGACCTGGTGGCCATCGGCGCGCGTTGCCGGGCAGTGGGCGC
>JBGSKU010000271.1:0-7425 GCA_041741055.1 Hyphomonas sp. | reverse complement strand
TAGGCGCATTTCCGAGGCCCGGTCGTGGAAACTGTCGCCCAGGGAAATGACCGTCTCCGGCTGCAGCGCCGCGCAGAGCGCCTCGACACGCGCCAACGTGGCGGCGGTGTCATAGGGGTGGCAGCATCTGCCCGGCTGCGGCATAGTTCGAGCCCTTCTCAAGGTGCAGGTCCGAGACGACCAGCAGGCGCTGCGCGCGCCACCAGAGCGCGCCTTCCGGCAAGGGCGTCAGAAGCTCACCGGCAAGGTGGAGCAGCGTCTGCTTCGGCTGGGTTGCGGCGGCGGTCATCGCCTCCAGAACTGGCCCGATGCGCGGGGCAGGTCAATCGGGTTTCGGCGGGGTCACGACATCGCATCCCGCACGAGGTCTTCCTCCGCCTCACGCAGCACGGCCTCGACCGCCGAGGCACCAAAGACCGGCTCGCGGCCGACCTCCAGCATCACAGGGACGGCAAAGGGACTGATCCGGCTCAAGGGCTTGTGCACGATGCGGCCTTCGACGCGCACCAACATTTCGGCCAGGCGGCGCACGTCGAGCAGCCCGGTCGCGGCGTCCTGGCGGGCGGCCTGCAGCAGGATATGGTCCGGCTCGTGGCTGCGCAAAACGTCATAGACAAGGTCGGTCGAGAACATCACCTGCCGCGAATTTTTTTCCGACCCCGGAAGGTTCTTGTGGATCAGGCCGGACAGAATGGCGCAATGGCCGAACGTGCGTTTCATGAGCGCGCTCTCGGCAAGCCATTCCTCAAGATCGTCGCCCAGCATGTCCGGGTGGAAGACCTGATCCATGTCGAGGCGACGCATGTCCTCCAGACCCCAGACCGCCATGGCATACTCGCTGGCCACGAAGCCCGACGGTTTTGCGCCCATGCGTTCCAGCCGCCGCGTGACCAGCATGCCTAGCGTCTGATGCGCCAGACGCCCCTCGAAAGGATAGGACACAAGATAATGCCGGTCGCCGCGGGGAAAAGTCTCGACGAGAAGATGGTCAGGCGGCGGAATGGCCGACTTCAGCGCCTGGATCTCGAACCATTCGCGCACGGCATCCGGCAGGCCTTGCCATTGGTCCGGATCGTGAATCATCTTCCGTACACGGTCGGCAAGAAAGCTCGTCAGCGGAAATTTGCCGCCATTGTAGGTCGGGATCGCAGGCGAATCGGACTGCGCCCGCATCACCAGCGCGTCGGTTCTGGTGATGCCCACCAGGCGCAGGATCTCGCCTGCGAACAGGAACGTATCGCCCGGCGTCAGCAGGCTGAGGAAATATTCCTCCATCTCGCCCAGCTTGCGCCCGGCACGCAGCGCGCGCTGTTCGCCGCTTTCGGGCATCCCGGCCTTGGCGGCAAAACTTGCCAGCCGCACCGACAGCATCGGCGACTCGACGATGGCCCCGATATTCATCCGGTGGGCCTGTTTGTCGCGCGGCGTGCGCGCCACCCAGACACCGTCGCTGCGACGGACGATGCGGTGGAAGCGGTCATAGGTTTTCAGCGCATAGCCGCCGGTCGCCACGAAATCGACAATGCGCTCGTAGGTGTCCCAGTCGAGGTTTGCATAGGGCGCGGCGCGGCGGACTTCGTCATAGAGCGCGTCCAGCCGGAAGCCTTCGCCGCAGGCGCGGCCCATCACATGCTGGGCGAGGATGTCCAGCGCGCCGGTGCGCACCCCTTCTCCATCGATCTCACCGGCCTCGACCGCCGCTTCGGCCGCGCGGCATTCGAGCACCTCAAACCGGTTCGTCGGCACAAGGAGCGCGCGGCTCGCCTCATCCATCCGGTGATTGGCCCGACCGATTCTCTGGATCAGGCGCGCGGCCCCTTTCGGCGCGCCCATCTGGATGACAAGGCCTACCTCGCCCCAGTCGATTCCGAGATCGAGCGTCGATGTGCAAACAACCGCTTTCAGCTGACCTGCCGCCATCGCCGCCTCGACGCGCTGGCGCTGGTCGCGGGCGAGCGAGCCGTGGTGCAGCGCAATCGGAAGTCCGTCCTCGTTGGCCGACCAGAGTTCCTGGAACAGCAACTCCGCCTGGCTGCGCGTGTTCACGAAGACAAGCGACATCTTCGACCGCCGGATCGCCTCGTACACTTCCGGCACGGCAAAGCGTCCTGAGTGTCCGGACCAGGGGATTCGCTCGCGCGAAATCAGGATGTCGACTTCCGCCTTCACGCCGCCGGCAGCCGTCAGTACACGGGCAACTGGCGAAAGCCACCGCGCGAGCGCGCCTGGTTCGCGCACGGTGGCGGAGAGACCGACAAAACGGCAGGCGGGCGCCCATTCGGCCAGCGCGGCCAGACCGAGCGAGAGCAGGTCGCCCCGTTTCGACGGCGCCAGCGCATGGATCTCGTCGATGATCACGCATTTGAGGTCTGCAAAGAAGGACGCCGCATGATCGGACGCGATCAGCAGGGCCAGCTGTTCGGGCGTGGTGAGCAGGATGTCCGGCGGCGTCTTGCGCTGGCGCTGACGCACATGGGTCGGCGTGTCGCCGGTGCGCGTCTCGATCCGGATCGGCAGGCCGAGTTCGCTGACCGGCGTCACCACATTGCGTTGAACATCCGCAGCCAACGCCTTGAGCGGCGAGATGTAAAGCGTATGCAACGCCGGAACGCCCGAGTTCGTTGCGCCGCGTTCAGACAGTTCGACTAGACTGCCCAGAAATCCGGCCAATGTCTTGCCGCCCCCCGTCGGCGCGATCAGCAGCGCACTCTCGCCCCGAAGCGTCGCTTCGGTGAGGGCCAGCTGGTGCGGACGGGGCGACCAGCCCCGCGCGCTGAACCACGCCTCGAAGGCGGGCGGCAGGCGGAAGGCAGGCGGCGAGGTGTCGGCCATGGGTTTCATTAAACTACAGCAAGACGCTGCGCCTGCCTCTTTCCTATTCTACACCGCGAATACAGGTGTATCCCAGCCCTCGATTGTCCCGGATCTCCAGATGCGTTCTCTTTTCCTCGCCAGCCTCCTCGTCCTGACCGCCACACTGCCGGCCTCGGCGGATGCCGTTCTGACCAAAGCCAAGGCCGTCTCGAAGGAGGGTCCGCTCTACGCGTTCGACGTGGACGTGGATGACGGCAAGAACCAGTTCAGGATGACGGTCGATCCGAGCCAGCCGAATGGCCAGCGGGTTGTGAAGTTCGCGCCGGACGTGTCCACGCTGAAGGGCGACTCGGCCAAGAAGGCCGACATGCTGATCAAGAAAACGGCCGGCGACATCTGGTGCAGCAGTTTTGCCGAGAACATTCCGGTCAATGCCAAACGCGTCTCTGAAACGCCCGCCAGCGCGACCTACAGTTTCACGCCCCTGCCCGGCAAGGCGGATTCCCAATCGGCGAGCGCCTACAAGTTTCTCAAGGCCACGGCGACCATCGACAAGTCGACCGGCGCGATCCTCGCCTATGAAATGAACTCCCCGAAGGCATTCAAACCGATGGCGGTCGCGAAGATCGACAAACTGTCTATGAAGGTCGCCTGCAAGCCCTTGCCGGACGGGCGCACCTATATCGAATCCCTCGCGTTCGATCTCAAAGGGTCGGCGATGATGCAGCCGCTGGACCAGAAGGAGGTTCGCCGGATTTCCAACCTGACACCACTGCAGAAATCGGGCTTCGGTTCGCCCTGAATCTGTTGGCTGTGCTCAGGCGCTGTTCATATTTGGCAATTCAAAGCTTGAACCTCACAGGCCTGTCACCTTAAACGGTGACGACAAATGGGGGACTTGCCATGCCGACACTACCGAAATTTCGCGCACTTGCCTTCACTGCGGCCTTTGCGCTTTCCGCGTGCACCACGCAGACCCCGGGCCCATCAGAGCCGCTGACCCCGGAAGCCGCCGCCGAAGCCTTGTTCGCCGAGGCTCTGGCCCGCCCCGAAACGCCCTCCGCCGCCTTTGATGCCGAAGGCATGAAGGCGCTGGTCGGTGACAGTGCCGCCATCACATGGTCGGCCTCCGGTCTCGACGCCGCGAGCGGTGCCTGGCGGCTGGCCGATGTGCGCGTCGATCTGACGGGCGACACGCCCTATACGGTTTTGACGGCCGACGAAGTGTTGCTGTGGAATGCCGACATCGGCGCGATCGAAGACCGGATCGCCGGCCAACGGCTCGGCGAGACCCTGCGCGTGTTCGACCGGATCGAGATGTCGGGCGTCAAGTTCGACCTCGACGACTACATGAACACGGTTCAGGACATGACCGAGGCAGCCCTCCCCGATGCCGCGAGCGCACCGGTCGCCTACTCCGATTCAGAAATGACCGTCGGCCGTATCGTTTTTGAAGGCCTGACCCTTCACCCTTGGACCTTCCAGCAGAATGCGGACGGTGACAGCGTGGTCGAAGGCATCCGGCTGATCTCCGCCCTCGCCCGCAGCGTCTCGCTCGACAGTTCGGTCTTCATCGATTCGGCGATCAGCCAGAAGATCACGGAAGCGGGTCTCGACGGCCATGTGGACCAGACTTATGCGCGGCAGATCCTGAAAGGTTATGACCGCGGCAATATCGCCGCCATGATCACGACCGGCACGACATTCACCGCCGCCATCCCCGTTCCGGATGATGTGGTCACGGAAGCTGATGAAGGCCTGCCCACCACATACCGGACCATCGACATGTCCGGTTCCTACGGTTTCTCGTCCTGGTCCGGCTTCGAATTCGCGAACCTCCTCGCCTGGGGCGAAAAAGGCGAGCTGCCGCCGATCACCGAGCGCGAACTGATCAATTTCGGCGCGCAATCGATCACGGACATGACGTTCGACTTCGGTGGTCAGCCGGTCTTCCGGGCCGCGAAGATGGACTTCGCGATGGACAAGTTCTCCTGGTTCCTCCCGGAACGGATTGTCATCTCGCACGAGGACGCCGCATTCGACCTCATCGGCTTCCTCAAGTTCGCGCAATCGATTGAGCCCGATGCCACCCCCAAGGACGGCGAGCCCTCGATTGAAGAGATCATCGGCGTCCTCGAACGCTCCGGCCTCGGCACATTGTCCGGCGACGGAACGCTCTCACTGACCTGGGACAGCGAAACCGGCGCGACCGCGCTCGAAAATTCGGGCGTCACCGACACTGTCTTCGGCGGCCTGACCCGGTTGGACTTCGTATTGCCCAGCTACAATGATCTCGTCCCGGCCTTCAAGGCAGACGGATACACGCCGGATGATGCTGTGTTCGAGGAATTGTTCAGCAGCAAGCTCGCCTTTGCCGGCGCTCGCTACTCGGTGACCGATCTCGGCGGCCTCAACGCTCTGGCCACGCTGATGATCGAAGTTGCCAAGCTGGAAGGCAATGACGAACCGATGATGGGCAACTTTGCAGAGTCGACCCCGGCCGACGTGCGCAGCTTCGCTTCGGGCCTGCTGCTATTGGGCGGCGGGGCCATGACTTCGGAAGTTCCGCAGGCCTCTAAGTGGATCGCAAGCCTCGCGAAATTCATCACCGATGGCGGCACGATCGAATTCGTGGCCGCACCCGCCAAGCCGCTGACGCTTGCCGATCTCACCGGCATGACACCGGACGCCGGCATGGTGGAATCGCCGAGCCCGGAAGAGATCGTCGAATTGCTCGGTGTGAAGGTCACCCATACGCCGCCTGACGCGGAATAGACCTCGCGGCTGCCCGGCCGGGGGTCAGCGCGCCTGCTCAGCGGCTGAGACGGCTTCGGCTGCTGCGCGCTCGGCGTCGCGCATCGCATCCGCCGCCGTAAGCGCTGTCGCCACATCAGCGGTGAAGCGCTGGATGTCGAAACTCGCGCCGCCGATCACGTCGAAGCCCTGACGCACGATCACCGCATTCAGCGATGGCATGATGACGATATACTGGCCGCGATTGCCAGCGGCGTAGAACGTATCTTCCGGAACGCCCTGCACGCGGTTCATCAGCCAGAATTGAGCGCCATAGCCCCGCCCGTCGGCAGGCTGGGCCGGCGCCGGCGTGCTGACGAACTGCACCCAGTCTTCCGGCAGCAGACGCTCACCGCCCCACACGCCGTCCTGCAGGTAGAGCTGACCCATGCGGGCGAGATCGCGCGCCGTCGCCCAGACCTGGCTGGACGAGATGAAGTCTCCGTTCCAGTCGATCTCCAGCGTCGTGTGCTGGGCGCCGATCTTGTGCAGAAGCTCCTGGTAGGGAAAGCGCTGGAACGTGTTGTCATCTTTCAGTGCCTCGCGCAGCGCCCGCATCGCGATCAGCGTGTCGTTGTTGGCATATTTGAACCGCGTGCCGGGGCGCGCTTCCAGCACATTGGACGCTGCCTGATCGACCACGCGGCCACCACCGAAGTACAGGCGATCCGTACGCGAACCATTATCCCCGCTATCAAGACCGCTGGCCATGTGTAGCAGATTGCGGATCGTAATGGCCCGGCGCGGATCCGCGCCGCTGTTCCAGGCGGAGATCACGGCCGGGTAGTCGATGTCGATCTTGCCCTTGCGGCGCGCCACGCCGATGATCGTCGCCGTCAGCGACTTGGCCGCCGACCAGGTACGCACCGGCGTTTCATGGTCGATGCCGCGATCGTAACGCTCCGCCACCACCTGCCCGTCGCGCACGACCAGCACGGAAGCCGTGCGCGTGCCGCTGCCATAGGTCATCTCGTCGAAGGCGGCAGAGACCGGCGGGTCGAGCCGTTCAGCTTCCTCGATCTTCAGTTCCAATTTCACATCCGAACCGATGGCGCTGCCCCGGTCCTGCGCCGCCGGCGTCGGCCAAGACGTGAAACGCGGCAGGTAGCCGAGCGCTGCTTCGCCTGCCCCGGTCGGCAGTTGGGTGCAGCCGAAGCCCGGACGGTAAGCGGCAATGCGCGGCGGCATGTCGGGCGAATAGGTCACCGACACGAGCTTGCGCGCCGTATCAATCTCGGCCGGCGGCAAGGCATCATAGTCGCGTTGGAAATCCGGGTAGATGCCGGACAGTTCGTTGCGTTCGATCTCCTGCAGGGTCTGGCCCGCCACGAAAGTGCCCGAGCAGATGAATGTGGCTTTCCAGCCCGCCGCGAGCGATTGTTCCAGAGCCTCGGTTGTCCCACCCTCCTGGGCGGCGGCAAGCAAGGCGGGAAGGCTGAAGGTTAAGGCAGCGGCGGCCGCGCGAAGTGAACGCATCGTGACAGGTCTCCGGAGGTTTGACCGGGAGAATAGGCACGCGGCTTTCCGGGGCAAGCCTGCGGCGGCAGTTACATGACCTGTGCTTAACCTGCGTGCGCTTGACCGGGCGCCTTGCGGCGGCGTTAATGCAGCGACTTTCAGAAGGGAAGCCCACCATGAACCGCGCCCACCTGCTGGCCGTGTCCGGTCTCGCCGTCCTGCTCTCAGCCTGTGACCAGGTCCGCCTGCCCGGCGTCGATCCTGCAGCGCCCGAAAAGCCGGCCGAAGCGGTCGAAGTCAATGAGGCCGAAGCGGACATTCCCGCCGCCGAACCAAGCGCTGCGCCCGCCGCCGCCGAGC
>JBGSKU010000270.1:0-3592 GCA_041741055.1 Hyphomonas sp. | reverse complement strand
TGATCGACGCGGTGCAGGCGGTCGAGCCGGATGTCCGCGCGGCGGGCTGGAAGGGCCTTTTCCGTCCTGGCGCCGCCGTCGCCTCGGGCGTTGTCACCGTTGGAGTGGTCGGCGCCCGCAACCGGCTTGAATTCACCGTGATCGGCACGCCCGTCAATCTGGCGGCCAAGCTGGAAGCCGCAAACAAGATCGAGGGCACGAAGATCCTGACCGACGCGCGGACCTACGATCTGGCGGTTGCGCAGGGCTATTCCGGGCCGGCGCCCGAGCGCAGATCGGGACGCCAGATCCAGGGTTTCTCCAACCCGGTTGATTTGGTCGTCCTTGCATGATTGCCTCGGGCGGCCGGCTGCGCCAGACCGGAGCAGGCCGAGGGTCGCCAGTATCAGAATCGCCAAGAAACTATGCAGCCAGACGCAAATAGGCCCTCAGATGTGCGACGATACCAGGTCGCGTGGCGTCGCCATGATCGGCGGCTGAGCTTCAATGTGACGCGGCTGAGGTCCATTTCCGGCCTTATCCTGTTCGTTTTCGTGTTGACCCACCTGCTGAACCACGCCCTCGGCCTCGTTTCGGTCGACGCAATGGAGGCGACCCAACTGGTGCGCACGGCGATTACCCGCAGCGCCATTGGCACCGGTATCCTTGTCCTTGCGGCGCTGACGCATCTGGTTCTCGGTATCGCCAAGCTGTTTCAGGTTCAAACCTGGCGGGTCGGCACACGGAACATGGTGCAGCTCATCTTCGGGTTGCTGCTGCCGCTCTTGCTCATTCGGCATGTGGTCGGCACACGCGGCGTCCACAGCCTGTTCGGCATCGACGATGACTATAGTTTCGTGCTTTGGGCGACCTGGCCCTCCGACGGCTGGAATCTCGCCATCATGATCGCGCTTGCCTGGATTCACGCGTGTATCGGGCTTCAGAACTGGTTCGGCTCAAGGTCCTGGTACCGAAGCAATCTCTGGCTCTGGTACGGCCTGGCCCTTCTCATCCCGGCGCTCGCCTTTTCGGGCTTTGTCAGTGCGGCCCGGATCAGTCGCATCGAAGGGCGGGCGCACGATGCGGTGACGCCCGAGCAATATGGTTACGTCATCAATCTGATCGCCGATTTGCGCTATGGGTACCTTGTGGCGCTTGGCCTTGCCTTTGTCGCCTGGGCTTTTCTTCTGGCCGTGAACCGGCTCGGTTCGCGTGTGGCCGTGACCTATGGCAGCGGATTGACCGTTCGTGCGCCGCGCGGCCTGTCTCTCCTCGCGATCAGCCGCGTCAACAACATCCCGCACGCGTCCGTCTGTGGCGGGCGCGCGCGCTGCTCCACCTGTCGGGTCAGGGTGCTTGCCGGACAGGAGAATATCGACGCCCCCTCGGAGCGTGAGATTCAGGTGTTGCGCAGGGTCGGGGCGCCGGCGAATGTCCGGCTCGCCTGCCAGATGTTTCCGTCCGGGGACATCTCGGTCTCGACCCTGCTGCCGGCAGAGGTCGGGGGGCGCGGCGAGCAGATCCTGGACAAATACCTCTGGGGTGTCGAACACGAGGTTACAATCATGTTCTGCGATCTGCGCGGGTTCACGAGCATGGCCCAGGGCAGGCTGTCCTATGACGTGGTCTTTCTGCTGAACCAGTTTCTGGGACGGATGGCGGAAACGATCGAGGACACCGGCGGATTTGTCGACAAGTTCATGGGGGACGGGATCATGGCGATCTTCGGCAAGGACGGCACCGCGAGCGAAGGCGCTCGGCAAGCGATCGCTGCCGCCCGCGCAATGGGTGGCGTTCTGGACGCACTGAACCAGAGCTTGCGGGAGGCGCTGCCGGCGCCGCTTTCAATGGGGATTGGCTTGCATACCGGTTCAGCCATTCTCGGCCGTATCGGGGCAGCCCACCACAGCGAAACAGGCCCCGCACGCCTGACGGCGCTGGGCGAGACGGTGAACCTTGCAAGCCGTCTGGAAGCGAAGTCAAAAGAGCTCGACGTTCAGCTTGTCCTGTCCGCCGCCTGTGCCGATCGGGCCGGATTGCATGCGACCGGAAGCTTTGAGCCCAGGTTGACCGATGTGCGCGGCTTCACCGATCCGGTGCCCATCTATTCCTTGCGGCGCACGGCCCAACTGCAGGTGTGGGAACGCGAGATGGCCGAGGCGCAGGGTAACACGCCGCAGACTCCGTCGGCAGGGACTTCAGTCCTTCCCGACCCCGGTCAACGCTGACCGCGCCGGTAGAGGAAGTAGCGATCGGCAGCGATACCGGGCGGCAACGCAAGTGCGCGCAGATCAGGATGATCAAGGGGCAGCCCGCTGATCGCAATGCCGCCCTCGGTGAGCACTGATGCCACCAACCCCGGAAGCCAGGTCAGGGTGATCGCGTCCTTGTCGGCATAGCCGGTACCGATATCGGCGTGAACAAGTGCGGCCTCGCAGCCTGCGAAGTCAGACGCGGTGTCCCTGATTTCCCCCAGCACAAGATCCTTGCGGTCCGGCACGGACGACGCATGCGCACCGAGGACGCGGTCGAATGCCACGATCCGCCGCGCCGCAAACAGCTCCCGGAGGTGACTGTAGGTCCGCCCGTTGCCGAGGCCGAGTTCCAGCACCATTCCGTCGGTCGGAAGCGTCATTTCCGTGGCCACATGGTTCAGAATGTCGCGCTGCGCGACAAGGCGGCGGATGAAGCTGTCGAGGCGGCTCATGGGATGATCTTCCTGATTGTGCGGTTGCGCATTTGTGATCCTTGCAGACAGGGTGAGCAAGACCTGGGGCAGTTGGCGCAGGTTTGCGATTGGGCTAGACACAACTGCCGAACCATGGGACGGACTGAATGGACCTCGCTGCCCGAAGGTTGCGCATCGCTTTCTATGCGCCGCTGAAATCGCCGGACCATCCCGTCCCCTCGGGTGACCGGCAGATGGCGCGCATGCTCATCGCGTGCCTCGAACACGCCGGACATCAGGTGGATGTCATATCCCATCTTCGCGCCTATTCACCGTCATCGGACGACAGAACCGCCTGGCTACGCCTTCAGGCAGAGGCAGGGGCCGAGCGGCGAAGATTGACGGGTCTGTGGCAAACCAGCCCGCCAGATCTGATCTTCTGCTATCACCCCTATTACAAGTCGCCCGATCTGATCGGACTTGCGCTATCGCGCCAGTTTGCGGTGCCCTACGTGACCTGCGAGGCGTCCTATTCCGCGCGCCGCAACCTCGGTGTCTGGGCCGAGACGCAGAAAACCGTGTGCGCCGGCGTTCAGCATTCTGCGGTGAACTTGTGCTTCACGGCGCGTGATGAAGCCGGGTTGCGCAGCGCGGTTCCGGGTGCGCGGCTCGCGCGCATTCCGGCCTTCATCGACATGTCCGGATTCGACGCGCCGTCTCGACCCGAGCCGGGACATATCGTGTCGGTCGCGATGATGCGCGGCGGCGACAAGTTCGAGAGCTATCGGCACATCGCCGCCGCACTCGCGGCAATGCCCCGCAGCACGGATTGGCGTTTGAGTGTCGCAGGCGACGGTCCGGCGCGTGCCGAGATCATGGGCCTCTTCACGTCGCTGCCGCCGGAGCGGGTGGACTGGCTCGGCGCGCTTCCGGCGACCGAAGTGG
>JBGSKU010000269.1:0-4634 GCA_041741055.1 Hyphomonas sp. | reverse complement strand
GGCCAAGATCAACGCCGAAGACCAGCGCATCGACTGGACGCGCCCCGCCGCCGGGATCGACTGCCGGATTCGCGGCCTCTCGCCTGCGCCGGGCGCCTGGTGTGAATGGCAAAGCGATCAGGGTCCGGTGCGCCTGAAATTGTTGTTCAGCGAACTGTTGGATGTGTCGATCCCCGGCACGCCGCCCGGCACGCTCCTCGATGACCGATTGACCGTCGCCTGCGGCGATGGCCGCGCCGTCCGCCTTCTCAAGTTGCAGAAGCCCGGCGGCAAGCCGCTCGGCGCGCGTGACTTCCTCGCCGGCATGCCGCTCGTCTCCGGCGATCAGTTGGCATGATGGGCTTTTGGATCCGCCCGGCCCAGCCCGGCGACATGGACGCCATTGCGGCGCTGAATGATGCGGCCTTCGGCGGTCCGGACGAATCCCGCGTCACACGCCGCCTTCATGAAGATGGCGACAGTCTGGTTTCCCTCGTGGCGGTCGGCGATGCTGGCATTGTCGGACATATCGAATTCTTCCGCATCCGGATCGATGGAGCGCCTACAGGCGTCGGCCTCGGCCCGATGTGCGCACGGCCCGGCCTTCAGCGCAGCGGCATCGGCAGCTATCTGGTCCGTACTGGCCTGGAAGACCTGGACGACCTTGGCGAACGGATCGTCTTCGTCCTTGGTCATCCCGCCTATTATCCGCGCTTCGGGTTTTCCGCAGAGGCCGCACGGCCGTTCACGGCGCCGTGGTCCGGGCCGCACTTCATGGCCCAACACCTGCGCGAAGGCGCCCCGGCTACCGGCGCGCTCACCTACCCTCCCGCCTTCAGCTGATCCACACAGGCCACCCGCATGACCCTCTCACCCCTCGAACTCCTCGGCTTCGTGGCCGGCCTGTTCGGAACCTTCGCGTCCGCCCCTCAGGCGATCAAGATCATCCGCACAAGGCAGGCCCGCGATGTCTCCTTGACGACCTACCTGATGGCCCTGGCCGGGTCGGTCTTGTGGGGGGGATATGGCTGGCTCGGGCACGCGCCCAGCATCATCTTCTGGAACGGCATCGCGATCATGCTTTTCTGCGCCATCATCTGGCTGAAACTGCGCCACAGCCTGCCGGATGCCGCGCCTGGGAGTTGACCAAACCCCGCCGGACTGGCAGCGCCAACCGATGCCCCGCTACAAGCTCCTCATCGAATACCATGGCGGCCCCTATCAGGGCTGGATGAAGCTGCCGGGCATTCCCACGGTTCAGGCCGCGCTGGAAGAAGCTGCCGCAAAGCTTGACGGCCATCCGGTCGAGGTGACCGGGGCCGGGCGCACCGATTCCGGCGTCCACGCCACCGGCCAGGTCGCCCATATGGACTTCGCGCAGGACCGGCTGGACAAGGTGGCGGACGCGATGAACTTTCACCTGCGCCCGCATCCCATCGCCGTGCTCAAGGCCGAACAGGTCAGCGACGATTTTCACGCCCGAT
Organism: Hyphomonas sp.; assembly: GCA_041741055.1. Taxonomy (GTDB): domain Bacteria; phylum Pseudomonadota; class Alphaproteobacteria; order Caulobacterales; family Hyphomonadaceae; genus Hyphomonas. The sequence continues at coordinate 3,171 of JBGSKU010000269.1, read as the reverse complement.
TCTCGGCGGCCGCCCGCCACTACCGGTACGTGATCATCAACCGGCGCGCCGACCTGACGCTGGAGCGTGGCCTCGCCTGGCGGGTGCCATCGAAGCTCGACGCCCCGGCCATGCACGCCGCCGCGCAATTGCTGCTCGGCAATCACGACTTCACCACTTTCCGCGACACGGCCTGCCAGGCGGCCAGCCCGGTCAAGACGCTCGACCGGCTGGACGTCGCCCGCTTCGGCGACCGGATCGAGATTACCTGCTCGGCGCAGAGTTTCCTGCATCGACAGGTCCGCTCCATGGTCGGCAGCCTCGTCGAGATCGGCCGCGGGTTCCAGCGCCCGGAATGGATCGCGGAAATCCTCGCCGCCGCCGACCGCACCGCCTGCGGCCCCGTCGCCCCCAGTGACGGCCTTTACCTCGAGCGCGTGGACTATCCGGCCGCCCCCTGACGCGAAGGCAGCCTTTTTTGCCTGCGGGTTCGGGTTTAGCCTCTCCCTAAACAGATAGGGAGAAACGCCATGGCCATCGATTTCACGATTCCGGAAGACGCCAACGAAATCCGCGCGCGCGTGCGCAAGTGGGTGCAGGAAGAATGCATCCCCGCCGAAAAGGAAATGGCGGCCGGCAAGGCGTACAAGACGGTGCTGAAGGAGCTGCGCAAGAAAGCCCGCGCGCAGGGCCTGTGGCTGCCCTTCTTCCCGGTCGAGCATGGCGGCATGGGCCTCGGCCCGCTCGCCAATGCCCTCGTGCAGATGGAACTCGGCCAGAGCCATCTTGGCGCCCTGTCGATGAATTCTCAGGGTCCGGACGATGCGACGATGCTGACGCTGCTCGCCCATGGCACGGATTTCCAGAAGGAGAAGTACCTCAAGCCGCTGATCAACGGTGACAAGCGCATCTGCTATTCGATGACCGAGAAGGCCGCCGGCGCCGACGCGACCGGCATGCAGACCACCGCCGTCAAGGACGGCAAGGGCAATTACGTCCTCAACGGCGAGAAATGGTTCTCTTCCGCCGCGACCGCCGCCGACATCGCTGTCGTGATGGCCAGGACCAATCCCGAAGCGCCGCGACACCAGCAATACTCTACCTTCATCGTCGAGCTGCCCAACCCCGGCTATCGCATCATTCGCGATATCCCCACGATGGCCGTGCATGGGCCCCACTATGCCGAGATGGGCGGCGGCCATGCCGAAGTCGCCATCGAGAACCTTGTCGTGCCGGAAGAGAACCTGCTCGGCGGGGAAGGGCAGGGCTTCGCCATGGGCCAGCACCGGCTCGCTTACGGCCGCCTGCGCCACGGCATGCACAATGTCGCCATGGCCCAGCGTGCGCTTGATCTGGCCACGGAGCATGTCACCAAGCGGTCCACCTTCGGCAAGAAGCTGGACGAGCGCCAGGGCGTCCAGTTCATGCTCGCCGATTGCGCCAGCAAGATCTACATCGCCCGCCTGATGCTGATGCATATTGCCTACAAGGCCGAGAACGGCATGGACATCCGCCAGGAAAACGGCATCGCCAAGGTCTATCTCGCGAACATGGTGCACGACGTGGTGGACACGGCGATCCAGCTGCACGGCGCGCTCGGCTATTCGCTCGATACGCCGCTCGCCGCCTGGTACACGCACGTTCGCTCCCAGCGCCTCGTCGATGGTCCGGATGAAGTGCACAAATGGATCACCGGCAAGAACGTCATCCGCGCCTTCAAGAAGGATGGCACGACGGCGGCCGCCTGCGGCGGGGACCTGCTCTAGTCCCTGCGCCGCATCAGGCTGCGGATCAGCGGGAGTTGCCATAGCACCAGACCGCTGAGCGCCAGCCCGGGGAAAATCACGTACTTCGTGCTTGCCACGAAGAACGGATTTTCCACCAGCGGCGAGTAGACGTATGCCAGAAGAATCATGCCGCCGGTGATGTGCAGCCAGCGCAGGATTTCCCGTGTGAAATTGCCGCCCATGGTTCCCCTCAATTGGTCCTTGCCCGTCGAACCAAAGCGGACATCGCGCTGCGGCCGGACCATTCATCGGGTAGCATGCACGGCAATTCGAGCAAGCTGGGCGAAGGGGGTCGATATCGGAGCCGGCGGCGCGCCACTCGGGTTCAGTATCGTCTAGCGCGCGTTCGTCCCCAGCGCATCGGCCAGATCGGCGAGGATGTCCTCGACGTCTTCCAGCCCCACCGACAGGCGCACAAGCCCGTCGCTGATGCCGTGCGCGCGGCGTTCTTCCGGCGAATAGGTTGAGTGCGTCATACTGGCGGGGTGCTGGATCAGCGTCTCTGCATCGCCGAGGCTCACCGCGCGGCGGATCATCTGCAGGCGGTTCATCATCGCGATGCCCGCCTCGAAGCCGCCTTTCAGTTCCAGCGCGATCATGCCGCCGAAGCCGGCCATCTGGCGTTTCGCCAGGTCATGCTGGGGGTGGCTCTTCAGCCCCGGATAGTACACCGCCTCCACACCCGGCTGCGCTTCCAGCCATTCGGCGACCCGCATCCCGCTCTCGCAATGACGCGCCATGCGCAGCTGCAGGGTCTTCAGGCCGCGCATCACCAGCATCGCGTTGAATGGCGCCATCACCGAGCCGGTCATGTCTTTCACGCCGACCATGCGGACTTCCTTGATTGCATCGGCGCGGCCCAGCACCATGCCGGCGACGAGGTCGCCGTGTCCGCCGAGATACTTGGTCGCCGAGTGGACCACGAAGTCTGCGCCGAGTTCGATCGGCCGGGTGATCAGCGGCGAGGCATAGGTATTGTCGACCACCACAAGCGCGCCGGCGGCATGCGCGATCCGGCTCGCTGCGGAAATGTCGACGAGGCGCATGTTGGGGTTCGCGGGCGTCTCGAAATACACGATGCGCGTCTGCCCGCTGATCGCCGCCGACAGGTTCGCCGGGTCGCGCAGGTCCACATGCGTGATCTTGATGCCGAAGCGCGACAGCCCGTCGCGCATGAAGGCGAAGGTGCAGCCATACAGCGTCTTGTCGGTGATGATCTCGTCGCCGGGCTTCAGCAGGGTCCACATCAGTGAACTGATCGCGCCCATGCCGCTCGCGGTGGCGAGGCCCGCCTCGGCGCCCTCGAGGCTTGCGATGCGCGCTTCCAGCAAGGCCACGGTCGGGTTCGAGATGCGCGAGTAGATGTGGCCCTCGGCCTCGCCGGCAAACAGGGCGCCGCCGGTCT
>JBGSKU010000268.1:0-6656 GCA_041741055.1 Hyphomonas sp. | reverse complement strand
GGCCGGCCCGGAAGCTGTTAACGCGCTGGCCGCCACGCTTGCCGCTTTCCCCGGCATCGTGAAGCTGGAACCCCGCCGCACCCAGGAGAACGGCCTCGTCTCCAGCGGGCATTGCAGCGCCGTTCGGGTGCGCGCCAACTGGTTCCTCACGGCCGCGCATTGCGTGGACCAGCCCTATGACGAGATCCGCCTGATCGGGGACGCCGCCAACCTGCGCAGCCCTGCTGCGCGGATCACCACGGCCGAAAGTACGATCTGCCATGGTGGTTATCAGGGAACGGACAATGCCTATGCCAACGACATTGCCCTCGTGCGCCTCAGCGCCGAACAGGCAGCTCCGTTCATCAGTGTGCCGGTCGCCCGCATCGGCGCGACCGAGCGGCCACTCGCTCCCGCCAACTATGCCACCGGCGAAATGGCGGGCTGGGGACTCACACGTTTCGGCGGCCAGCTGTCGAGCGACCTCCTCGAAACACCCCTCAAGATCACCGCGGTTGGCCCGGCAGCCATCACCGTCGCCAGCCAGGGCGGCGCAGGTCCGTGCATCGGCGATTCTGGCGGGCCGCTCTATGTGACTGAAGCGGACCGCACAAAGACGGTGGTCGGCATTCTGTCCGTCGTCGAACAGAATCACGCAACCGGCCAGTTCTGCGCCGGAGATTATAACGGCCGCTATACCAACCTTCAGGGTTATACCGGCTGGATCGACTCCGTGATTGCCCTGTGCGAAGCCGAGCCGGAGGCTTGCAAATAAGCCCGGGGACCCGCCCTGCATGACCCGCGCCCTGCCCTGGCTGATCCTATTGCTTGGCATCCTGCAGCCATTGTCCGGCGCGCTCGCGCCGGTCTTCCAGATCGGCACACCGATCGGCGCCTCGACCGCCGGTACTGACGCGCCGGAACAGCCGCTGCCGGCCTTCTTCTCCATCTGGGGCGTCATCTTCCTCGCCTATGCAGGCTTCGGTCTCGCTGGCCTCCTGCGGCCGTTCGAAGGTTATGCCCGCATCGGCGTTCCAATGCTCTGGGCCGGCATCGGCAATATCGTGTGGATGCTGAGCGCCCAGCTGATCGATCTGCAGCCGCTGAACTTTGTGCTGCTCGCGCCGATCTTCGCCGGTGCCTGGATCGCCGCAGCCCGCCTTGATGACCTTAGAGGCACGGTCGCCGGCCCGGTCTTCCAAGTCGCCGACATCGCCTCGGGCCTGCTCGCCGGCTGGATCTCGGTTGCCACCGCCATCTCCGTGCCGCTCACGATCCGTACCTTCACGGCACTTGGCCCGACCGATTTTCCCTGGCCCATGTTCTGGTGCGCCATCGCGGTCGCTGCGGCCGCCGCCTATGTCTTCGCCAGCCGGATCAGTCGCAGCCCCTGGTTCTTCGCCGCCCTCGGATGGGGCCTCACCGGCATCGTGCTCAACAACTGGCTGCGCACCGGAATGCACTGGATTGCCTTCATGGCGGCGGTTGGAACTGCGACAATCCTGTTCCTGCGGGTGACGCGGGGCGCGAAGCGCTCTAAATCAGGGTCATGACCCCATTACAGATTCCGTCACCGGAGCAGATGCTCCTGTCAATCGATACATCCGCCTGGCCTGAATGGGCCGCGGCGGTCTGGCCCGGCACTGTCAAATGGGGCCTCGTCCTCGCAGCGGTCGTGCTGATCCTCGCCCTATCGTCTGTGGTGAAACGGGCGGTCCTCTTCGTGGGTCGGCGCCTGACGAAGAACAAGGAAGATTTCGAGAACTCTTCCTGGGACCTCGCCGCTTCCGCCAGCCGTTTCCTGGCCGCCTTCATTCTTCTGCCTCTGCCGCTGGGCCTCGCCGGCTATGACTGGCGCGCCTTGATCGACAAATACGGCCCCGGCGTGTTCGGTGCGACGGCGGTGCTGGTGGTGGCGGTCGTTGCCGCCAACTCGATCGCCAGTTCTCTGCGCAAGTTCGGTGCGAAGGCCCACGCCCATTCCGGCGCGGACGACACTCTGATCGCGTTCTCCGCGTCGCTGGTGAAGTACATCATCTTCGCCATCGCCATCGTTTTCGCGCTCAGCCAGCTCGGCTTCCCCGCCGCCTCGTTGGCCGCCGTGCTCGGTGCCGCCGGCCTCGCCATCGGCCTCGCGCTGCAGGACACGCTGAAATCGGTCGCTGCCGGTGTGATGCTCGCCATCTTCCGCCCGTTCCGCATCGGAGACTATGTGGGCGTCGCTGGCCTTGAAGGAACGATCACCAACATCACCCCGTTCACCACCTCGCTGCGCCAGATCGACAACAAGATCGTGTCGATCACGAATGATAAGGTCTGGGGCGACCCGCTGATCAACTTCACCGCCGAAACGCGCCGGCGCCTCGATATGTTCTTCGACATTTCGTACAATGACGATATCGATCAAGCGCTCACGGTGGTGCAGGATGTCGCCAACGACCATCCGCTGGTGCTGATGAAGGACACGACCTGGGTGGGCGTCCATGCGCTCGCCGAGTCCAGCGTGCAGCTGCGCCTGCGCGCTTGGGTGCCGACCTCGGACTTCGTCCAGGTCCGCGCCGATCTCAACAAGAATGTCAAACAGGCCTTCGACAAGGTCGGCATCTCGATCCCCTACCCGCACCAGGTGCAGGTGGACGATCCGGGCAGCATGAAACGCCGCGCCGAGCAGCGCCAGAGGGAGCTGGGCCTCCTGAAGACGGCCGACCGGCCGAAATCCCACGAGATGTCCGACAATGTGCCGGACACGTCGGACGGCGATGGTCTGGACGATTGAAATGTCCACGCCGCCGGAAGTGCCTGTCCCTGAACACGAACCGGCCCCGGCCGCGCCCGCTGACAAGACACCCGAGCCCAAGGCGCAGCCGAGATCCTTCTGGGTACGCACGTTCAGCCTGACCGTCGGCCAGGCATTGCGGCTGCTGTTCCTCAGCACGCTCGCCGGTTTCTTCGTGCTGGCCTTCGACTACAAGCCCGGCGGCGCCACGTTCGATGCGGGCGGCGCCTTCACGGCCATCGTCCACCGTGCGCTGACGGCCATCGGCTGGGCTCTGGAGAGCTTCTGGAAACCCGCCCTCGCGGGACTCGTTGTGGTATTGCCGGTCTGGGCGCTGTGGCGCCTCGTCCGTTCGCCATTCCGGAAATGACAGCCTAGCTCACGGGCTTCCAGATCTGCGTCTGGCAAATCGGGCCGATGCAGCCCTTCACTTCCAGATCGCCATTGGACAACCGCCTCAACCGCGAATCATAGGTCTTGCTCTCGACCGGATCGTGGATCTTGCCGCCGCGCCAGTCGGATGCCTTGCGGGCAAAGCCGCCAAGCAGTGTATAGCCCATGATCCGCTCGCCTTTCTCGTTCGTGACGGTCTCGGGCGTTTTCCCGGGCGGCAGGCCTTCGGCCCGGATCCAGACGACTTTTCCGCACGGCGAGCCGTCGCCGCAGTCGGAAATCTTCACGTGGGAGTCGCCCTTGGGCAGCAGGTAGGTGCCAAATACATCGAAGGAATCTGCGGCGGCCGGACCGGCCATCAGTGACGCGAGGGCAGCCGCGATCAGCAGTCGTTTCATGCGTGTCTCCGGAAAAAGTGACGGTATAGTCCGGAAAGATATTGCGCACACGAGGGAGAGACAAATGGATACTTCTAAACTGATGTTCAAAGATGGCTTGATGAAGGGGGAGCGTATCCTCGTCACCGGCGGCGGCACCGGCCTTGGCAAGGAAATGGCCGAAGGTTTCCTGGCACTGGGCGCTGAAGTACACATCTGCGGCCGGCGCGGCGGCGTCTGCGAAGAGACCGCCCGGGAGCTGATGGACAAGCATGGCGGCAAGGTCGTGCCGCATGCCTGCGACATCCGTGTGGCCGAAGCCATCCACGACATGAACGACGAGATCTGGGCAAAGCACGGCCCCCTGACGGGCCTGATCAACAATGCCGCCGGCAATTTCATCAGCCGCACCGAAGACCTCTCGATCCGCGGCTTCGACGCCATCTCCAACATCGTTTTCCGCGGCACATTCTACATGACGCAGGACATCGGCAAGCGCTGGATCGCCGGCAAGACGCGCGGCAGCGTCTGCTCGATCCTCACCACCTGGGTCTGGAATGGCGGGCCCTTCGTCGTCCCGTCCGCCATGTCGAAGGCGGCCGTCAACACGATGACGCAAAGCCTTGCCGTCGAATGGGGCCGCTACAACCTGCGCTTCAATGCCATCGCGCCGGGCCCCTTCCCGACCGAGGGCATGTCCAAACGCCTGTCGCCGGATGCCGAGGGCGCCGAGCGGATGGAACGCGGCGTCGCCAACCCGATGGGCCGGGTCGGCGAGATGCATGAGCTGGTGAACCTCGCCGTGCTGCTGATGGCGCCCGGCGCCGAGTATATCAACGGCCAGACCATCGCCATCGACGGAGCCATGTACAACGCCTCCGGCGGCAACTTCTCCATGCTGACCGGCTGGGGCGACGAGCAATGGGCCGCAGCCCGCGCCGCCATCGAAGCCACAAACGCACAGGACAAGGCGAAGCGGACCGTATAAGCAAGGTACCGCCGGGTTGCGACACACGGGCCCCGGCGGCACACTTTACGGGGGTATGGAATGCAGCAACCGAACCGGGACATCTTTCCCAGCCCGGCCATGCTGGAGCGCTTTCCCAACATCACCCCCCTCCTGAAGAACGAGGCGATCGAAACGGCCTTCATGCGCCATGAAGTGCTGTCGGTCGCCGGCAAGAAGATGTTCCACCGGTTGGGCCTCGTCTCGATGGTCCTGATCGGCAGCAGTGCCATTTACACGATCGCGGAGGCCTTGCTGTTCAAGGGCGCCTCCAACCCGTTCGTCAGCATCGCGGCGGCCGTTTCTGCTGCGATCGGCATCGTGGCCCAGATCTTCTCCCTGGTGGCGCAGCTCAAGAGCAAATGGCTTGTCAACCGCTTTGCCTGCGAACGGCTGCGGTCGATCAAGTTCCAGGCTTACGCACTGGCCGCCACCGCCCGGGATGAAGACGAACTCGCCGCCCGCGCCAAGCGGTTGACGTCCGAAGAACTCGCCAAGCTCGAGAGCGAGCTGAACATGGGTATCTCGATCTTCGAAGCCTTCGTGCCCGAGAAATGCGTGCACGTGCCGGCGCCCGGTCCCGGCCCGGCCAACCCGGACATCATCGCCGAGGCGACGACCGCGTTCCGCGAATTGCGCCTACTGTACCAGGACCGCTTCGCCGCGGCAGAGCTGCACCGCCTGCGCGAAAACCGCCGCGCCTTCCACTCGGCGGCCGACATTCTTTACTTCTCCGGCGCCTGTCTCGTGCTGTTGTCGCTGCTCGGCAAGATCGTGCCCGGCATGCCGGTGACGTTGAACGCCTGGGTCGACTTCCTCGCCATCTCGGCCTTCGTGCTGTCGATCTCAAAGACCGTGCTCGACAGCGCCTCGCTGACCGAGCCCTCGGCCGCCCGGTTCGTGCGCTACCGGGAAGACATTGCCGAAGTGGAACGCCGCCTCGAACACGGCGCAAGCCTGGATGTGGCCGTGCCACAGATGGAGCGCATCGCGCTGGGCGAACTCGAGGAATTCTGCGACGCGTCGAAGTCGATCAATTACCGGCTCTGATCACATCACGATCGCGACCTTGCCGACGATTTCGCGGTCGCGCATCATTTCAAAGGCGTGGCGCCAGTCGCTGAGCGGTACTTCGGCATGGATGCGCGGATGCACCTTGCCCTCCTCGGCCCATTTCCAGATCGCTTCCATGTTCTCACGGCCCCGCTCCGGGAACTGGCGGCCATATTCCCCGGCACGCACACCGACCACCGAGAAGCCCTTGATAAGGGGCATGTTGACGTTCACGGACGGAATGCGTCCGGAGGTGAAGCCGATGATGAGCAACCGCCCGTCGAAGGCAATGCAGCGCACGCTCTCGTCGAACACATCGCCGCCGACCGGATCGAAGATCACGTCCGCCCCGCGCCCGCCGGTCAGGTCCTTCACGGCCTCTCGGAAGCCGGCATCCGGCAGCACGTGATCGGCGCCGTAGGCTTTCAGGATTTCACGCTTCGCCGCGGAGGCCGACGTGGCGATGACAGTTGCGCCCAGGAGCCGGCCCACATCGACCGCTGCAAGGCCCACGCCGCCGCTGGCGCCGTGGACCAGCAACGTTTCACCCTTTTGCAGGTTGCCCCGGCGCACCAGCGAGACATAGGCGGTGAGGTATGCTGCGCTGTAGGATGCAGCTGCCGAAAAGCTGATCGCGGCGGGCTTCCGGCGTACGGCGACCACCGGCACCACGGCATATTCCGTGAACGCACCGATCCGGTTGCCGCCGGATACTTCATCGCCCGGCGCGAGGCCGATCACGCTGTTGCCGACGGCATCAACAATGCCTGCGAATTCCATGCCCATCACAAACGGCAGGTCCGGCTTCAGCTGGTACTTGCCCTCCGTCATCAGGAGGTCGGGAAAGTTCAGGCTGGCGGCCTTGATCCGGATACGCACTTCGTGCGGTCCGGGTTCGGGAGCCGGCCGTTCCTCGAGCGAGACACCCGCATAGTCCGGCAGCAGCGCGCTGCAGACCAGCGCCTTCATACCGGCACGCGCGCCGCCTTGGCGAACACATCGTGCACCATCTCGGCAATCTCGCGGCAGGCCGCCCGCGAGCCGGGCGAGATGAATGTGAAGGCCGTGAAGG
>JBGSKU010000267.1:0-12168 GCA_041741055.1 Hyphomonas sp. | reverse complement strand
CGCAGGCGCAACCGGTTTGGGCGCGGTTGCAGCCGGCGCGGGCGCCGAAGCTGCCGGCGCACTTGGCAGCGTTGTCACCGTAGAACCGGAGCGTTTTCCGAAAGCCATATTCCTACCCGTTCAATCGAACCCGGCTTACTTGCCCAGAAGTTTCTTGATGAAAGATTTTTCGGCCTGCTGCACCGCGCGACCCGTGAGGGCGCAGGCAAGCTGGTCAATCGCCATCGACGATTTTGCAGTCGGCGAGGTTTCCGAGATCATCTGACCGTTATTGGTGGCCATACCGAACACTTCCGGTTCGAAAGGCACGATGATCTCCGGCTCGACGCCGATCGCCGCAGCAAAATCCTTCACCGGGATTTCAGGGCGTTTCGGCACACCGCACATGTTCAGCACGAGGCGCGGCGCGTGGTCGTTGACGCGGTGGCCCTTGAGCTGGTCGATCATGTTCTTGCCGTTGCGCAGCGAGGCGAGATCCGGCTGACAGACAATGACGACCTCGTCGGAGGCGATCAGCATATTGCGGACCCAGTGGCTCCAGGCGTGCGGCAGGTCGAGCACCATGTAGGGCACGTTGCGGCGGACGCTCTCAATCACGGTCGCGTAGGACTCGTCCGGGATGTCAATGATCTGGTTGATGTTCGCTGGCGCCGTGAACAGCGAAAGTCGCTCGGTGGCGCGCGTCAAGAGGCGTTCGATCACCGAATTGTCGGCGCGCTCCGGCGCCAGAAGCGCATCCGCGATGGTTTGCGGCGTGTCCTGGTTGAAGTCCAGCGCCGTCGTGCCGAAGGACAGGTCGAGGTCAACCAGCGTCGTGTTGACGTGGGTGTTCTCGGCAAGCGCCCAGGCAAGGTTGTGCGCGATGGTCGAGGCCCCTACCCCGCCCTTGGCGCCTACAACCGAGATCTGCTTGCCGAGGAACGGCGCGCTCGGGTCCGCAAACAGGCTTGAAATGGAGCGGATGATCTGCAGCGGCTGGAAGGGCGGAACCAGATATTCGGAAACGCCGCGCGCCACCAGCTGGCGGTAAAGCGTGATGTCATTGACCGCGCCGATGACCAGCACCTTGACGTGCTCGTCGCAATGTTCCGCCAACGTATCGATCTCGTGCAGGACCTGGCTGGCCTGAGCGGAGGATTCGATCATCAGCAGATTCGGCGTCGCATTTGCGCGCAGATCGGCAACCGCTGCCGGGATTCCACCAGGGATACACTCAACCGTCGCACGGCCCATGCGGCGGTCCTGTGCGCACAGCTGCACCAGCGCGCGGGTCTCTTCGCGCTCGTAGAACAGCTTGATCGAGATCGCCGGCAGCATCGCGTCGCCGCCAGCGGGCTCATTGGGCGCATAGGGAAAAGCCGCTGGATAGACCGGCTTGGTCGCAAAATCCGTTACCGGCTGGACCGGTTGCGGCTCGATCCCGGCGAACGGATCGACCGGAGCGCTGTCATTGGCGCCCGCCATCGTTCCCTCGCCGAAAACATCTTCGAACTCCGTGCCGAAGTCGTCCTCAAACAGTGCGGTGTCCTTGCCCATGGTACGCGTACTCCTGTTGCCGGACTGACCGGCCTAATTCACTGCCTGCGAAATGGCGCCGGATTCCTGCGCCGATCGTTCAGCCGTTGTGGCTTCGCCCTTGCGGAACTTTTCGAGAATGATTTCGCGACGTGCCATGTCGGTCGAATCAAGCGGCCGGTTACCCAGCAAGTCGGCAGGATCGGCGATCATGGCGGCGAGATTGGTGCGCACCGAACAGCCGAGTGTCGGAAGGCTGTTGTTCGATGACACGTCACTGAAATCCACCGAGGCCTGGGAGGCGCATTCCGGCGGAACGGCATCATAGACCTGGAAGGCAAGGATCAGCGGCTGCGCGCTGGTGCTGCCAGCGCCGTGGGTGGTGCCGGTGATCTCGTCGAACTCGATGCCCTTTTCCCAGGCAATGGCGCGCGATTCCGCGACGGCCGTGATTGCAAGCTGCGGATTTGAGCTGACTTCAGGAAGTGACATGACCAGCGGACCATGCCCCTTCTGTGCGTAAACGCCGACGAAGTTGCGGATCCGCGCACGGGCATCTTCTGTCAGTTCGGCCGCAGACGGATCAATCGCGACTTCGAGGAATTCCGTGTGCTTGGTGACGCCGAGATCGTTTCGCGACAGCGCCGACCCCTGAAGATAATCAGGTGGCGTGGCGGTGGGCGCGTAGCTGGAGCAAGCGCTGATGGTCATCAGGCTTGCGCCGATAGCCAGAAGGGTGCGGTACTGTTTCGAGGCGATGGTCATTGCGCGATCCCCTACTCTTCCATGAAGCCCACAGGGGCCTTGTATTCACTGGCTTCGACGGGTGCGCCGTCGCGGCCATAGGTTTCGTTCAGCTTGCCGAAGAAGATTGTCTTGGCGTCCGAGGCGTTTGCAAATCCGTCAGCGGGTGTCTTCAGATCGGACTTGGCGGCCGGGTTCACCAGGTACGGCGTGACGATGATCACGAGCTCGCTTTCCTCGGACAGGAAATCCCGGGACTGGAACAGCGCGCCGAGGATCGGCAGCTTCTTCAGGCCCGGAACCTGATCAAGGTTCTGGCGGTCCTTCGACGTGATCAAGCCGGCCATCATCATCGACTTACCCGAAGGCAGTTCGATTGTGGACTCGGCGCGCCTTACGGTCAGGCCCGGTAGCGTGACACCTTCGGAGACGTAGGTATTGCCGTCGCTGTCGGTAACGGTTTGCTGCTCACCCTGGAAGGCGCCCTGCGATGTGAGCTCGGACACTTCTGTCGACACTTTCAGGGAGATTCGGCCCTCCGACAGCACGACCGGCGTGAAGCCAAGACCGACACCATATGGCTTGAATTCGACCGTGATGCGGCCCTGGTTGTCCTGACCGACCGGTACCGGAAATTCACCGCCCGCAAGGAACTTGGCGCTCTCGCCGGAGACCGCCACCATGTTCGGCTCGGCCAGCGTCTTGACGACACCGATACGCTCGAGCGCATTGATCGTGGCACCGACACGCGACTGCAAATTCGTACCGTTATAGTTCGTATAGCTCAGGTCTGTCGTCAGACCACCGATCGAACGCCCCTGGATCGGAAAGGCGAGACCGCTCGCGATCGAGGCAGCCGTCGAATAGCCTGGGCTGATCACGGTCGATTCGAAATTGCCAAGGGTCGGCATGCCGGAAAGGTTGATCCCCAGCTGCTTGATGACATTGCGCTGCATCTCGACAATGCGCACTTCGAGCAACACCTGATCCGGGGCGAGCACATCCATCATGTTGACGATCTGCGGCGCATTCTCCCCGGTCGGAAAGTAGGCCGCCACGAGTTTGCGGATCTGGTCGGACTGCGAAAGGCTGTCGACCGAGCCGGTCATCACGATACTGCCGTTCAGGCTTTCCAGCTTGACGCGGGCATCCGGGACGTGGCGGAGAATCGTTTCCTGCAGCGCAGCCATGTCGGTTTCGACGTGCAGCGAAAGATCCAGAAGAATCTGACCGGAACGATCAAAGATCAGCGCGCTGGTCTCGCCGTACCGCACACCGCGGAAGATGATCCGCTGCGACGTCTGCACGACCGCATCGGCGATCTCGGGGTTGGCGATCACGACGTCGGCGGCCGGCGTATCAAGCTCGATAATCACCGACTTGTTCACACCAACCGTGACATTGCGCGAGACATTGGAGTTTCCGGCCGCGGTGATCACCGTGCCCATTCCGTTCGGAACGGTCTGCGCCGGAACCGGGCCCACCGGTCCAAAAGCCAGGATCGTCGTGACGGCGAGGATTTTCAGCATGCGCATGATTAGTTTCCTCCCACGCCGGCCGGAGAGGGCTGGCCATTGCGGATGATCGTGATACCAGCACCATTGGCTTCGGCTTCACCGTCGAGCAGATCCGTACGCGGATCACGGCTGTTGCCGCTCACGAACTGGTCAAGCGGGCGAAGGGCGAGAGAAACTTCGCCAAGACGCTGGGCCATGGCGACAAGCTCGGCTTCTTCAGGCTTCACTTCGAGTGTGGCCGTATTGCCGATCCGGGCAACTTCGCCCTCTTCCGTATTGGCGAAATTCTGGTCGATGGCCAGGACACGCACATTCTTGATGATCGTGCGAGCGAGCGTGCGCTCGGCAATACCGCGCTCGGGCTGGGCTTTCTGTTCGTAGGTCAGGATCAGGTCCACCCGGTCGTTCGGCAGGATGAAGCCGCCCGACGCCGATTCGGCCGATATTTCGACCGAGACGGCGCGCATCTCGGGATTGAGCATGGCCGACAGGAGGCCCTGTTCGCCTTTCATGACGATCTTCTGGGGCATCACCGGCTCGCCCTTATACAGGGCCGTCTTCACGACCGCGCCTGTGAGGGTTTCGATCGATGCTGGAACCGTGGTCTCGACGTAGAAGCCTTCCACGACGTTCGATTTCGGCCAGGGCGACCATAACAGGTCGTCCGCCTTGATCGTTTCGCCCACGGCAATATCGCGCGTGACGGTCAGGACCTGGACTTCAGAAACTTCTTGCTGCTGGACCAGCAACTTTTCATTGGTGACCGTCTCGGTGACGACCTGCGGCTTGCTGAGCTGGATGACCAGGAAGGCCGCGCCACCTGCAGCTACAAGCGCCAGTAGAAGGATGATGATACGCATCGGCGACATATGGCGCCACTCCCTTGTTCGAAGTCGTCAGACCTGCGCAGGACACGGCAAGCCTTTTCATTCCGTGCGAAATTCGCACGCGCCACCTAAAGGAACGTTAACCGACCAGCCCGATCGCTTCATAAATTCCGGAGAGTAGGGGCGAGGCCGCGCCGGCCATGAGCGCGCCGCCGGCAATGGCGACTCCATAGGGCACGCCTGCCTTCGGCTCGAAGGGGGCCCGCATGAATCCGGGCACAGACGTCACCGGCACACTCCGGCGTGCGAGGACCAGAAGCAGCGAACACGCACCGCCGATGATGGCCATCCAGTAAACAAAAGGTAACGCGGCGCCTGGCCCCATCCAGAGGACGACCGCAGGAATCATCTTGGCGTCCCCGCCCCCGAAAATCCGGAACGCGAACAGCCCGAAAGCGATCAGGAAGGCCAGGCCTGCGACGAGAAGGTGGCCCCCGAGGATTTCCAGCGGCAGGCCGGAGACCAGCGCAGCAGGCACGAACAGGCCAGCCAGAGTCAAATTGAGCCAGTTGGGAATGGTCAGCCGGTTCACATCATGAAGGGCAGCAAAAAGACAGAGAGCCAGGAACAGGCCCGAAAGAAGAATCAGAATCATGACGCGCACTCCGGATCAGCGATCCGGGGCAAGCTGCCGCAAAAGCCTGAATGAAGCCTTTCGACCCGCTTCGCCGCGGCGGCCAGAACGAAAAGAGCCGCCGGAGAAAACTCCGGCGGCTCCATTCAGCTAGGCTGATCTCAGTCGATTAGACTGCGATCGATTCAGCAACCGTGTTGAACGTGTTGCCGGTCTGCGTGCCGAGGGCGGTCACGCCACCGATGATGGCAACAGCGATAAGGGCGGCGATCAGGCCGTACTCGATTGCAGTTGCGCCAGACTCGTCTTTCAGAAAACGTGCGAACATTTGGAAACTCCCATCATGCGTTTTGACATGTCCCGGCATGAACTTTTCTTCCCGGAACAAAAACAGGTATACGCCTCCACAGTTCAGATCTGATTGAAGAATTCAGAAAAGTCGTGAAGCCGTGTGAGGGATTCGTTTACCGCGTCCGAATCATTCGTGAAGACGCATTGGCGCTGGCTGTTCCCTGCCCCCAGACCAGCTCGGCGCCCCCCAATTATAGAGTATATGCGCGCGAGCACTGGAATCCGGAAATATATCCGATTGAAGCCTGTATGCCGTAGGCGGACAAATGGTTCCCGGTTAGGAATCAGTAAACTAAAAGCTGGAATATTGCGGCATTCCAATATGCCGGAGTCTCCGCCTCATGCCTAACTGCCTGAAAGCAGCCGTCTTCGGCGCCGCCACCCTCGCGCTGGCATCGACCGCTTACGCCGAACAACTCTTCGTCGAGTCGAGCAAGACCGTACCTGTCCGCATTAGCGGCGCTGCGTCGAGCATCGTCATCGGCAACAAGAACATTGCCGACGTTGCGGTTCACAACGAAAACCTGATCTTCGTTACGGGCAAGAGCTTCGGAACGACCAACCTCCTGGTATTCGACAAGGCCGGGCGCCAGATCTACAGCACGGACATCCTGGTCACGACCAATTCGTCAAACCTGGTGACGATCAACCGCGCCGGCCAGAGCTTCACCTATGATTGCTCACCCAACTGCAAGGCCGTGCTGAGCGTGGGCGACGATCCGGATCACTTCGCAGCCCTCATCGACCAGCAGATACAAACCCAGTCTCTCACCGACGGGCAATGACCGCGGGGCGGATGGGCGGTTGATGAAATTTCATCGACCGCTTCAACCGGCTGCAAACCGGCCCGTGATAGCTGTCAGGCTTCAGACTCAACGGGATTCCGATCAGATGTCCGGCGATCAGCAATTCAGCCTCACCGCGCGCCTGGCAGCGCGCTGGAAACGCTTCGCCGACGACCGGCGAGGCGCGACCGCTGTCGAGTTCTCCCTCATCGCGGCGCCGTTCTTCTTTCTCATCTTCGGTCTTCTGGAAGTCTGCCTGATTTTCATCATGTCGACCGTGATGGAACACGCCGTTTCGGAGGCCTCGCGCCCGCTGCGCACTGGCGAAGCACAGGAGGCCGGGATGAATCAGGCCCAGTTCCGCCAGGCGTTGTGCGACGAGCTGTTCGATATGCTCGATTGCGATTCTCGTCTCTACATTGACGTGCGCACCGTCTCGAACTTCGGCTCCTCCCCCACCGGCTCTGCTCTCGGGGCTGATGGCGAAGTCGACGACACCGACTTCATGTTCGAGCCCGGTGGCCCGAACGACATCGTCGCCGTCCGTGTGTTCTACGAATGGGATCTGATCACGCCGTTCATTTCCCAACCGCTCCGCAACATGGCCGGCAACAAGACGCTGTTGCAGGCGAATGCCGTGTTCCGCAACGAACCTTTCGGGAGCTGATCCGATGACGCCTGGCGCTCTCCTCTCCCGCCTGACCCGCCGCACGCGCTGGCGCGGCATCCAGGGTCTCTGGTACAATGAAAAGGGCGTCTCTGCCGTCGAGTTCGCACTCATCGCGCCGATCCTGATCCTGATCTATTTCGGTTGCATCGAACTCAGCTTGCTGATGCGCGCCGATCGCCGCGTGACGTCCACAGCGTCGGGCATGGGCGACCTCACGGCCCGCCTCGTCACCGCCGATGACAGCGACATGCAGGAATTGTTCGACGCCGCAGCGGTCCTGATGCAGCCTTACGACGCAAAGAATGCCCGGCTGCGCATCACGTCGGTCGTCGACAATGGCGACGGCGTCACGCGTGTTGGCTGGTCCGACGGGTTCAATATCGAACCTTATTCGGAAGATGCCCTGATCACGGTTCCGCCGGGTCTCGTTACGACGCCGGGTTCGGTGATCGTGTCGGAAGTCGAGTTTGAATATGAAAGCTCGATCGGGTTCGTGATCAACACGTCACGCACCCTCAAGGATACATTCTATCTTCGTCCGCGCCGTGTCACCGTGATCAACCGTACTGTCGACGGCGATCCCGGCACCGGCTTCGGCCCGTCGAGCTGATCTGTCCCGGCCTGGCAAAGGCTACCGGTCCGCATCGGCGATCTTTGCGGCTTTCACTTTCCAGAGTACGATCAGGCCGATTAGGAACATGAAGCCGATGCCGCCCATGCCGATGCGCTGGTTTCCGGTGATCCATGTCAGCAGGCTGACAATACCCGGTCCCATCCAGACGGTCACGGTACCGGCAATCGCATAGAGCCCGAAGAACTCACCGATCCGTTCACGCGGCGCGATATGCACCAGCATGTAGCGGCTCGACGAGATCGACGCGACAACCGCGATCGCAACCGGGATCACGAAGAGGAAATAGGTGATGTCGGACAGCGTGTCGAAGAAGGGGCTGTTCCAGATGGGCGTATCCGCAGGGATCAGACCGAAGAGCAGCGCGTCCGGCGTGATCGAAAGCTGCGCCAGCAGCAGGATCACAAGCGCCGAGATTTCCCAGACCAGCGCCAGCTTCGGGCCGAGCATGCGGTCAAGGTAACCACCGACAAATCCGCCCACAGCGCCGAACAGCACGCCCGTGATTCCGTAGAACAGGATCTCGACGCCGGTCCAGCCGAGGAACGTGCTGGCAAACACGGCGCCGAGCGTCAGCAACGCGGACATGGCATCGGCATAAATCGTACGCGCAATCAGGAACCGCATGGTCTGCGGATGCTCCTTGAAGAGGCCGGTGAGATAGCGCTGGAACACACGCGCGCGCTCGAACACCGAATGGCGCTTCTGACCTTCGACGGGCTCGCCCAGAAACACATCGGCCGCCGCGCGCTTCCAGGTCAGGCCACCCGGCGCGCCATCCGGCATGAACATGAAAAAGGGTATCACGAGGAGCGACATCCAGACCGCCACGAAGGGGCCGGCGAACCGTTCCGGCGCATGGGATTCGCGGTCCAGTGCGATCAGCGGCTGGTCGGCGGCAAAGGGCAACCCCGACCCTGGCAGCAGAAGGCCGAAGAGGAAAAAGATCAGGATGCCGACGCTGAGCAGGTTGCCCATCGAAAGCCCGAGACCGGAGATGTAGGGCAGCGCGCTGGGACGCCCCGCCATCGGCAGCATCGCGTTGTGCAGAACTTCAGAATAGCCGTAACAGCAATAGGCAATCGCCAGCACCGCCATAGTCGGCCACATGGTCAGCGGCCCTTCCGGCCGCGCCCACCAGAGCGCCATCGAACAGGCGGCGAGCAAGGCAACGAAGAACAGAAGCGGCGGTTTGCGCCGGCCTGCCTTGTCGGCAATCACGCCGAGGAAGGGCGCGGTCAGCGCTGTGACGATTCCGGCAATCGTGATGGTCAGGCCGGACAGGCTGAGCGCATCCGCTCCTCCCCCGGCCAATACCGAGGCGAAGTACGGCGCGAAGATGTAGATGACGATGAGGTTGTAATAGGGATTGCGGGCCCCTTCGAATATGGCCCAGGCCAGTCCCTTGATCCCGAATGGCCCACCTTCGGCCTCTACGCGCGTCGAGGTTGCGACAACCGGTTCGACAACCGTCATTCCAACAGGAGTATCCATTCGTTCCGTTTCCTCGCGGCGGCTGACGCGCCTTCCTTTGACCCGCAGCCTGCGATATTCGAAGCGCAAGGGGAAGCGTTTCCGGCAGAATGCCGGCGCTGACGTTGCGGAGGGTCTGCCCATGAAACGACCAACCGGCCTTGCCATCAGCGGTTTGTGGCTCGCAGCCGCCTGCGCGTCCGCGCCGGGCATCGACCGGCCCGTGCCGCTTGATCCCGGCTATGCCGCGCGGGAATCCGGGGCCAGCAAGCCCAGTGACCGCTGCGGACCGGAGTTCATTTCGGACCATTTGCCCAAATCACTCGTGGCGTTCATGAGTCCCGCCCTGGACGGCCCTTTCCGGACGGCCTGCGAGCGCCATGATGCCTGTTATGAACTGCGCGAGCAGACGCAATCCTGGTGCGACGCGCGGATGCGGACCGAGATGCTGGATATCTGCGCGGCCGGACGCAGCGAAGGTTCGTTCGGCGGCGCGATGTGCCGGATGCGGGCGGGGCTTTACTACGGCATGGTCGACAACACATTCGGCGCACACGCCTATGAAGGCGAAGCTGGCGGCCGAATTGCCGCGCTCGAAACGGTCCCCGCCCCCGAAGGCGAACTCGAAATCTGCATCACCGCCGAGAACGACACCAAACTGGTCCAGGGCTATGTCCTGGAGCTGTGGACACCGACCGGTCAACGCTTCGCGCGTGAACCCCGGATCAAGCACCATCCGGTCCGTGCCGGCGAAACCGCAGAGCTCTGTACGGGGACCACACGCTCGACCTACTGGAAAGTCAGCCGACTGACCGGTCCGGTCGATGTGCGCCTGCTTGCAGACCGGCCCGAGTCGCTCGCCGTTACGGGCAGCTGGACCCTTGTCGATCAACGGGCCTTCGACCTGCCAGAAGCAGGGCGTGATTAGAGCTTGCCGGCGAGTTCGCCTGCGTAGCGTGTGATGTCCCCTGCTCCGAGGCAGACGACCATGGCGCCCGGTCCAGCGAGCGCGCGCACGCTGCCTGGCAACGCTGCCAGACTGGTCAACGCCTCAGCGCTCTTGTGTCCATGACGCCGGATCGAGTTGACCAGCGCCTCATGCGTGATGCCGGCAATCGGCGTTTCCCCTGCCTCGTAGACCGGCGCGACCAGCACATGGTCGGCCTGGTCGAAGCAGGTCGAGAATTCTTCAAACAAATCGCGCAAGCGCGTGTACCGGTGGGGCTGGCAGACGGCGATCAACGTGCCCTTGCCCTGCATTGCGCGGGCAGCCTTGAGCACGGCGGCGATCTCGACCGGGTGGTGGCCATAATCATCGATGATCTTGACCGGCGGCGCGCCGGCCACAGGCACCCAGTCGCCGACCGCCGTGAAGCGCCGTTTCACACCGCCGAACTTGGCGAGCGACGTGCGCACCTGCTCATCACTGGCGCCGAGCTCCAGCGCGACGGCAATTGCCGCCAGCGCGTTCTGCACATTGTGTTCGCCGGCCATGGGCAGAGTAAGATCGGTGATCACTTTCGGGCCGCCGGAGGGACGCCGGATTTCGACGTCGAAATGCGCCCCGTTGAGATCGGTGGTCATACTGGTCGCCCGGATGTCGGCCTGCAGGTTGAACCCGTAAGTGATGCGGCGCCGGTCCGTGACACGGGCGGCCAGAGCCTGGACTTCAGGGTGATCGGTGCACAGGACCGCGAAGCCGTAGAAGGGCAGGTTCTCGACGAACGTGTCGAAGGCTTCGCGCAGCCTGTCCATGGTGCCGTAATGGTCCATGTGTTCGGGATCGATATTGGTGACGATCGCGCAGGTCGGGTGCAGCTTGGCGAAGGTGCCGTCGCTCTCGTCGCTTTCGACGACCATCCAGTCGCTCTCGCCCGCTTTGTAGTTCGAGCCATAGGCATGGATGATGCCGCCATTGATGACGGTCGGGTCAATGCCGGCCCCGTCGAGCAGGCCCGCGACGAGCGAAGTGGTCGTCGTCTTGCCATGCGTTCCGGCCACGCAGACCGTGTATTTGAGGCGCGTGATCTCAGCGAGCATGTTGGCGCGGCGCACGACCGGAATGCCTGCCGCGCGGGCCGCCTGAACTTCCGGGTTGTCGCGCTTGATGGCGGAGGAGATGATCACCGTACCGGCGCCCGCGACATTCTCCGGCTTGTGGCCGATGAAGACCTTCACGCCGCGCGCCCGCAGGCGTTCGACATTGGCGCTGTCCGAGACGTCCGAACCTTGCACCTCGTAGCCCATCGTCAGCATCACGTCGGCAATGCCCGACATGCCGATACCGCCGATACCGACGATATGGGCGGGGCCTACGGAGAAGGGTGTCGGGGCTGACATGACGGGGCGTGAACTCCTAGATCGACCGCCGGGACAGCGAGAGGACCAGCCCGGTGATGGCCGCGGCAAGCAGGACGCCGAACACCAGCGTCAGCAGACCGTCGCTCAACATGCCGCCGGCATACGGCGATTGTGTGCCGGCATTGAGGGAAAGCGTGTGCGAAAAGAAGGCCATCCAGAACGTGCCGACCGCAACCCCCCAGGCTGCCGAAAGCAGCCGGGACGAGCCCTGGCTGAGCGTGCGCACGCCGCCCCAGCCGAGCGTGACCGCGCAGATCAGACCCGCAATCGCCAGCGCCATCGCCCGGCCGCCCTGGGACAGCAGCACAAGGTCCAGCAGCACGAGCACCGCAGCATAAGGCAGCGCCAGCAGCGCGGAATTCCGGGTCATAGTTCGGCGATCCTCTCGGCGATGTCAGCCAGCTCCCGGGCCGCGTCCGGCTTGGCAGCCGATTTGGCCGCCGCCGCGCGAGCCTTGAGGTCTTCCATATCGGAAAACCGCGCGGCGATAAGCGCGCCGAGCAGTTTGGGGGTCACATTCGATTCCAACAGCATGTCAGCCGCGCCCACTTCGGTCAGCGCCTCGGCATTGGCCGCCTGGTGGTCGTCCATGGCGATGGCCAGCGGGATCAGGATCGACGGCCGGCCGACCGCGGCCAGCTCGCTGACCGTGCCGGCGCC
>JBGSKU010000266.1:0-4040 GCA_041741055.1 Hyphomonas sp. | reverse complement strand
CCAAGGATGGACAGCACCGATCCATCGGCGTTCTGCATCCGTAGCAGCCAGTCCAGGCCCCATCTGGCCTCGTCCAGGATGTCGGGCACCGCATTGCCGCTTTCGGGAATGCCGAAATCGTCGCCCCACACGTCCGGGTTTTCCAGATAGGACATCAACAAGGTGCGGCACTGGTCTGCGGTCCAGTTCGTGTACTGATTGTAATCGCCGGCGTCGTACCAGCCGCCGTGCAGGTCGCGCGCCGTTCCTGCATCATCTGGCGCCGAATAGAGCCGGGCCTCGGTATCCTGGCCCGAGCCGATATGGCTGGCCGCATCGGTCCAGCCGGCGCCCGCCTGCGGCTCGGTCTTCGCAAACCCGGCACGCTGGTAATAGAACGTGCGAAAGGCTTCGCGAAGAACCGGCCTGTAGACACCTTCCGACACCGTGAAAGCGCCGGAGGCTTCCGAGCCGTCGCCGGAGGTCACGAAATAGTCCCCCGGTTCGGAGATGCGCGAAATGTCGAGCTGCCAGACCTGATCGCCCGACATCGCATCCACCGGCTTGTTTTCGCTGGCATCAAGAGCGAAGGACCGCACAGCTTCGTTCGTATCGGCGCGGCGCACATAATAGGTCAGGCGGGGCAGCCGCGACCAGGCCGTGTCAAAGCCCTCGCGCGGTTGTCGAATACGGACAATCTTGGGGTCGCCGGGACGGTATCCGAACTGATCGAGCACGATCGGAAGGGCAGGCACCGCATCGGCAGGTCCGGCAGGCGCATCAGCCGGGTCCGCCTTCGGGCTGCTGCAGGCGGCAAGGCCGGTCAGGCAGAACGCTGCCAACCATGCCGCCTGGCGGGTCATTCCGACCGCTCGACGAATACTGTTCCGGCCGAATAGCCCGCGCCGAACGAACAGATCAGGCCGCGCTCACCGGGTTTGAAATCGGCCGAATGCTTGTGGAAAGCGATGATCGACCCGGCAGAGGACGTATTCGCATAGGTGTCCAGCACGGTCGGGCTCTCGTCATCGGTCGCCTCGCGGCCGAGCACCTTGGTGGCGATCATCCGGTTCATGTTGGTGTTGGCCTGGTGCAGCCACATGCGGCGCAGGTCCGGCGCGGCAATGCCCAGCTCGCCCATGTGCGCGTTGATCATCTCCGCCACCATCGGCACGACCTCCTTGAACACCTTGCGGCCTTCCTGGACGAACAGTTTGTCTGGTGCGCCCACGCCGTCCGGCGCGGCGCGGTTCAGGAAGCCGAAATTGTTCCGGATATTGTTCGAGAACTGAGTTTTCAGTTTCGTGCCGAGGATCTTCCAGTGCCGGGCAGGGGCGATGTCTTCCGCTTCGATCAGAACAGCGGTGGCGACATCGCCGAAGATGAAGTGGCTGTCGCGGTCGGTGAAGTTCAGGTGGCCAGAGCAGACTTCCGGGTTCACCATCAGCACGGATTTCGCATGGCCGGCGCGGATGAAATCAGCGGCCGTCTGGATGCCGAACGTTGCCGACGAGCAAGCGACGTTCATGTCGAATGCAAAGCCTTCGATGCCGAGCGCCTGCTGGACCTCGATGGCCATGGCGGGGTAGGCGCGCTGCATGTTGGACGCCGCGCAGATCACCGCATCGACATCCTCAGGCGCGCGGCCGGCCGCTTTCAGCGCATCACGCGCCGCAAACACGGCCATCTCTGCCAGCACCGAAATCTGGTCGTTCGGCCGCTCAGGAATGCGTGGCGCCATTACATAGGGGTCGATCACGCCTTCCTTGTCGATGACGAAGCGCGACTTGATGCCCGAGGCTTTCTCGATGAACTCGACCGAGGAATGGGTCTTCGGTTCCATCAGGCCGGATTTGATCTCGGCCTCGTTTTCGCGGTTCCATGTGTCGGCCCAGGCATTGTAGCTTGCCACGAGTTCGGCATTCGAAATCGAATGCGGCGGGGTCCAGAGGCCGGTGGCCGAAATGACGGGTTGGGTCAAAGGGGGATCTCCATTTGCGCGGCGTCCGAGCGGCCAGCGCAGTCTTGGGTGTCTTGTCTATGCCTATGCTCTAGCCTGCGTTCCCCGCGCCGCCAAGCATCTACCGGCGCAAGTTCAATGCCGGTCCTTGGGATCGCCGTACACCCCAAGGGCGAGTTCCCGCTCTTCGGAAGCCGCTACGGCCTCCTCCAGGCGCGCGTTTTCCTTGGCCTTGGCTTCGGCATACCCCGCCATGACGTCCGCACGGCAAGCCTTGCGGCTGGCTTCGTCGCCGATCCGGTCGCATTCGGCGAGCGCGGCAGCGTCGGCCCGGTCCTGCCAGGTCTGGCACCCGCACAACACCGCCGAGGCGAGAATCCCGCCCGCCGCCAACAGGGCCCGGATCATCTTTGCGGCTTCCGGCTGGCTTCGCGTTTCACCGATAGGCTGACATCGGCCACAACGTTCTTCATGCAGGCGTCGCGTTCGGCCTCGGTCGGCTTCTGCGCGCAGGCTTCAACCGGATTGGCGTAGGCCGCCGATGGCTCATTCGTCTGGCAGCCACCAACGGTTGCCATCAGAGCCACGCCTGCCAGAAACAGTATCTGCTTCATTTGATTTTCCTCACCTCCCTGTGCCGCGGGCAGCTTACCTCATGGTCATTGACCATGCCAACTGCCTGAGCCCATGCATAGACGATTGTCGGGCCTACAAACTTGAACCCGCGCTTCTTCAGGTCCTTCGACATCGCCACCGACCAGTCCGTGAAGGTCGGTGCCTGACGGAAGTCCGTCCATGTCCCGACGATCGGCTTGCCGCCGACCCAGTCCCAGCAATAGTCTGCGAAGTCTTCGCCCCGGTCCATCATGTCGAGATAGACCTGTGCGTTGCCGATCACCGATTCGATCTTCTTGGCGCTGCGGATGATGCCGGGGTTTTCCATCGCCTTCGCGATGCGTTTGCCGGTCCAGCGCGACAGCCGCTGCGGATCGAAATTGTCGAACTCTTCGCGGATGGACTCGCGCTTGCGCAGGATCGTGATCCAGCTCAGGCCGGCTTGCATGCCGTCCAGCTGCAGCTTTTCCCAAAGCGCGCGCGGGTCGCGCTCAGGCACGCCCCATTCGGTGTCATGATAGTCGCGGTAGAGCGTGTCGCTCACCGGGGCCCAGCCGCAATAGGGCGTGTCACTCATCGGCCCCGGTCTCCATCAAGCTTGCAAGTTCGGCAATCAGCCAGGGCGCGCCTTCGATCTCGGCCGGTGCGCCGCCTGCCGTGACGGGGAGCTTCGCCTTCACCGATTGGGCAAACCGGTCGGTCCGGATCAGCGCCAGGCCTTCCTCGCCGGCCACGCTGGTCACCGTGCCCAGCAGGCTCTCGCCCGCACGCACCTCAGCGCCTGGCGCGAGCGCGCTGCCACGCAGCTGCACCGTCCGTTTACGGATCAAGGCCTTGCGTTTCATCCGGCTCGCCACTTCCTGGCCGACGAAGCAGCCTTTCTTGTAGTCGATGCCGTGCATCAGATCCATGTTCACATCGGTCGGGAACACTTCGGCGGCGCGGTAGTCGCGGCCCCATTCGGGCACGCCCGCCGCGATGCGTTTTTTCTCGTAGAGCGCCGGATCGGCGTCGCCGGACACGCCGGAAAGAGGCGCCACGCTGCGCCAGAACAGCAGCGCGCTGCGGGGATCGTCATCGCCCGACTCGCCGGACACCGCTGCCAGCGTCTCGTCACGCGCAATCTCCACCGCCGAGCGCAGCCGGAACATCTTCAATCGTTTCAACAAGTCGTCGGCCGCATCCTCATGCACATCAATCTGCACGCCGTCGGCGGTGCGATGGGCGATATAGTCGGCGATGATCTTGCCCTGCGGCGTCAGCAGCGCGCCATACCGCGCCTCGCCTTCGGTCCAGTCCGCCACGGTATGCGTCACCGTTCGCTCCAGCAGGGCGAGTGTGTCGGGCCCGGTCAGGGTAAGAATGGCGCGGTTTGGCAGGCGGTGCATGGGGGCGTTCTAGGCCTTCAGCGCGCCGCCGTCATCAGGCCTTTCCGCCCGGCATGGCCGCGATCACGGCCGCCGCCAGCGCGCTCTTCAGCAGCGAT
>JBGSKU010000265.1:0-4263 GCA_041741055.1 Hyphomonas sp. | reverse complement strand
GCCATGCGCAGCGCCTGTCCAGCCTCGGCCGGGCGCTCGGGTTTGGTGTGACGATTGCCGAGGAGGTGGAGGGCCGGGGCGCGAAGGCCTCGTCCACCGCGATCCGGCAGGCCCTGATGGCGGGCGAGCCCGAATTGGCCGCCGAAATGCTGGGCACGCCCTGGGTGGCCGACGGCATCGTGGAATCGGGCGAACGCAACGGGCGCAAGCTCGGCTTTCCGACCGCGAATTTCCAGCTGGGCGAGTTGATCCACCCCAAACATGGGGTCTATGCGGTGCGCGCGAAGATCGACGGCGAGGCCGGCTGGCGCCCGGGCGTGGCCAATTTCGGCCGCACGCCGACCACGGGCCTGCGCGATCCGCTGCTGGAAACACATATTTTCGACTTTTCGGGCGACATCTACGGCAAGAAGCTGGACGTCCAGCTGATCGCCTATCTGCGGCCGGAGCGCCGGTTCGACAGCCTCGATCTCATGGTAGAGCAGATGCACAAGGACGCCGCCCAGGCCCGCGCAATCCTTGCAACGCCGGGCTGAAACATAAATTTTCCGCAATCTGACCGCTTCCTCGCCCTTCACAAGCCTTTCGAACGGTAGGATGTTCGGGGCAGATCCAACGCGGGGAGGACATCATGCGCCGCATTCTGACATCACTTGCCTTCATGAGCGTGCTGGCCGGACCGGCGCTTGCCGATGACAGCCAGATCGTCAAATCGGTCAAATTGGCCGATCTGCAGCGGATCCTGGTTGAAGAAGGCTACACCATCAACAGCACCGGTGATGACGGCGACGTGTCCATCCGCGCGACGGACGAGGAAAACACCGGCCTGATCTTCAACGTCATCGGCACGGCCTGCGAAGTCGAGGGCACCGATGGCTGCCTCGGCATCAACATGCAGGTGCGCTACGACGCAGACGGCGATGAGACGCTGGAGCGGATCAATGACGTGAACCTGATGTGGGCAGCCACGTCCTGCTGGTATTCCGAGGGCGGCACCGACGGGCTCACCCCGACGGTGGGCTTCACGCGCTACGTGATCCTGGATGGCGGCATGACCATCCGCAACATCAAGGACAACCTCCTCAACCTGCTCGCCATCGCCCCCCAAGGCGCGGACTATGTCTGGCAGACGGGGGCTTATGCGCCCGAGGGCGACGACGACTGGTAGGCCGCCACAAAGGGGTGACAGGGCCGGGGCGGGCGTGATAACCGCTGCGCCCATGGCGAAGACCCTGACGATTCTGGCAATTCGAATTAGCGGCCCGGCGGCCGGCTGAAGGGTTTCTTCAGCGGTTGCCGGGTAAGCCCGTATGGCCTGAGGCCGCTCGCCCATCCCCGTTTCGCTGACGAAGACATTCGAACCGCCATGACCGATACCACCGCCGAACGCGATTACCGCGACACGCTGTTCCTGCCCAAAACCGAGTTCCCGATGCGCGCTGGCCTGCCGAAGGCCGAGCCGGAATGGATCAAGCGCTGGGACGAGATGGGCCTCTACGCGAAGCTCCGCGCCGATGCGAAGGGCCGCGAGCCCTTCATCCTGCATGACGGCCCGCCCTACGCCAATGGCCACATCCACCTCGGCACGGCGCTCAACAAGATCATCAAGGACATCATCGTCCGCTCGCACCAGATGCAGGGCTTTGACGCCTCCTACCTGCCGGGCTGGGACTGCCACGGCCTGCCGATCGAATGGAAAGTGGAGGAGGAGTTCCGGAGCAAGAACCGCCCGAAGGATAGCGTTCCGGCCGACGAGTTCCGCGCCGCGTGCCGCGCCTATGCCGAGCATTGGGTAAAAGTGCAGGGCAAGGAATTCCGCAGCCTCGGCATCGAGGGCGAATGGGACAATCCGTATCTCACCATGGCCTTCGAGAGCGAGGCGATGATCGTCTCCGAATTCCTCGACATGGCCATGAAAGGCGGCCTCGTGCGGGGCGCGAAGCCGATCATGTGGAGCCCGGTGGAACGCACGGCTTTGGCTGAGGCCGAGGTGGAATACCACGACCGCAAGGTGCCGATGGTGTGGGTGAAGTTTCCGGTCGAGGCGGCAACGAACCAAGGAAGCTTCTCTGATCCGAATGAGTTTCTGGCGCTAGATCCTCATGTCGTTATCTGGACAACGACGCCGTGGACGATCCCGGCAAATCAGGCAGTTAGCTTCAATCCTCTGATTTCGTATGGTCTGTACGAGGTCACACAAGTGATGACAGAGGAAGAACTTGGCTTCGCACCTTATGTTAAAGTTGGCGACAAGGTGGTTTTGGCTGACAAGCTGGCGGCTGACGCACTTTCTGCAGCGAAGGCTAAGGAGTTCCAGCGTCGTGGTGACGTGAACCCAGACAACTGGATTCTCAAACACCCGCTTCACAACCTGTCCGAGTTCTTTCAGCACAAAGTGCCAATGTTGGCAGGTGAGCACGTCACGGATGAGGCAGGGACAGGGTTCGTCCACACTGCGCCCGCTCACGGCGAAGACGACTATGCTGTATGGACAGACAATGCTGCTCGTCGGCGTGATCGCCAATCTGCATACTCGACCGAAATCCGCCAGATCGTCGATGCCGATGGTCGCTATACGGAGGATGTGCCTGAGCCCCTCAAGGGCCTCGACATCATCGTCACGTCCGGCAAGAAGCGCGGCGAGGCGGGCAAGGCCAATAACGAAGTCATCCGCCTCCTCGCCGAGAGCGGCAACCTGCTGGCGCGCGGCGTCACCACGATCCGCGATGCCCACTCCTGGCGCTCCAAGGCGCCGGTCATCCGCCGCGCCACGCCGCAATGGTTCATCGCGATGGACAAGCCGGTGCATGCCGGCAAGACGCTGCGCGAACTGGCGATGAAGGCCATCTCGGACACGGAATTCTTCCCGCCCACGGGTCGCAACCGCCTCTCCGCGATGGTCGAGAGCCGTCCTGACTGGCTGATCTCGCGCCAGCGCAACTGGGGCGTGCCGATCACACTGTTCGTCAATGCGAAGGGCGAGCCGCACACAGCCGCCCTCCCGCGCGAGCAGGCTGACAAGCTCAACGCCAACATCAAGGCCGCCATCGAGAAAACCGGCGTGGACGGATGGTTCGCCACGCCTGACGCCGATTTCTTCGCTGGCACGGGTGTCTCGCCGGAAGGCTGGGAGAAAGTCACCGACGTCCTCGACGTCTGGTTCGATTCCGGCACGACGCACGCCTTTGCGCTGCGCAAGCGCGGCATCATCGACAATGCGACGGGGCAGGCGGACGTCTACATGGAAGGCAGCGACCAGCATCGCGGCTGGTTCCAGTCATCCTTGCTTGAGAGCTGTGCCACGCGCGGCATGGCGCCTTACAAGAAGGTCGTCACGCATGGCATGGTGGTGGACGCCGAAGGCAAGAAGATGTCGAAATCGATCGGCAACACGATCGAACCGGACGAGTTCCAGAAACAGCACGGCATCGAAATCCTCCGCCTCTGGACGGCCTCGGCCGACTACTGGGACGATACCCGCATCTCCGACGAGATCATCAAGGGCACCATCGAAACCTACCGCAAGCTGCGCAACACGCTGCGCTACCTGCTCGGCGCGCTGGACGGCTTTACGGAAGCTGAATCCCTCCTGTCCGCTCATCCCCGCGAAGGCGGGGATCCAGTGCCGCACGAGACCCCCGCCTTCGCGGGGGAGGGCGGGGTTGAGGCTATGCCGGGGCTGGAAAGGTTCATCCTGCACCGGCTCGCCGAACTCGACGGCGAAGTGCGCGCCGCGTTCAAGGTGTTTGACTTCAAGCGCGTGATGACCGCCATCGTGAATTTCGTGAACGTCGAACTCTCGGCGGTCTATTTCGACATCCGCAAGGACGCGCTCTATTGCGACCCGTCTTTCGCCACGGCGAAAGCCTGGGATGCCGAAACCTCCGTCTACGGAAATCGCCGCCGCGCCGTGCGCACGGTGATGGCGGCCGTGATGGAGCGTCTGCTGGCCTGGCTCGCTCCGGTTATGCCGTTCACGACCGACGAGGCGTTCGGCGAAAGCCACCTCAAGGCCACCGCGCCGTCCGTCCACCTTCTGCTCTTTCCCGAGACGCCGGAAGCCTGGCGTGACGC
This sequence comes from Hyphomonas sp., assembly GCA_041741055.1. Taxonomy (GTDB): domain Bacteria; phylum Pseudomonadota; class Alphaproteobacteria; order Caulobacterales; family Hyphomonadaceae; genus Hyphomonas. The sequence continues at coordinate 189 of JBGSKU010000265.1, read as the reverse complement.
GGCGCTGGCCGCTCGCTGGGAGAAGATCTTCAAGGTCCGCCGGGTCGTGACCGGGGCGCTGGAAGTCGAGCGCCGCGAAAAGCGGATCGGCGCCTCGCTGGAAGCGAGCCCCGAAGTGATCATCGCCGACAAGGCCCTGATCGACGCCTTCGCGGGCGAGGATGCCGGCGACCTGTTCATCACGTCCGG
>JBGSKU010000264.1:0-3749 GCA_041741055.1 Hyphomonas sp. | reverse complement strand
CGCGGTGCTGGCGGGGCTCGGCGAGCCAACACAGGCAGCGATGGACGTTTTGCTACGCTCCGACACGCTGACAATCTTCGCCGCGACCTGGACGCCGCGCATGAGCCTGCGCCCGCATGATCACAATATGTGGGCACTGATCGGCATCTATACTGGCCGCGAGGACAATATCCTGTGGCGCGAGACCGAGCGCGGACTGGAAGCGCGCGGCGCGAACTGCCTTTTCGAAGGCGATGTCGCCATGCTCGGCAAGGACGCGGTGCATTCGGTGACCAATCCGCTGACGCGTTTCACGGGCGGGCTGCACATCTATGGCGGCGACTTCTTCGCCACCGAGCGCCACCAGTGGGACCCCGAAACGCTGGAGCAACAGCCGTCCAATGGCGAGGTGATCCGCGCGATCTTCGCGGAGGAGAATGCGCGGTATCAGGCGGGCTTGCCGACCGCTTGACGCAGAGGTTCATCTGAGCGCCGCGAACGGCCGCCTTGCGTTCTCAGTATGGTCCATGGCTTGCCCCGCCCGAGATTGAACGCAAGCTAGACTGCGGGCGCCTGAGCCCAATACGGCGCTGGGGCGAAGAGTTCGGAAGGGTTTGATGGTCGTTGCGTGCGGCTCAAGCTCTCGGATAGAAGAAGCTCATCGTATATTGATCAGGCCTGTTGGGACGCCGCTGATGTTGATTTCGAGGACTGTTGTCGCTGGCGGCGCAATCGCGCTGCTGATGGGCACACCGGTGACGTCCGCGACCGCTGAGGGTGGAAGCGGGGATGTCTCGGCGCTCGCATGCACGGCGGCTTATCAGCTGGACTGGCAAGCCACGACCTCGCCGGAACGCAGCGCTGCAGACCGCGCAGGCGCAGAAAAAACGTTCGCGGCCATCAGCGGCACGCAGGACGCCGGCGCCGCCGTCACGCAACAAACCGACGCGCTGAAGGCGCAGGTCGGCGCCGACAGCGCTGCGCTGACCGATATTGTCGAAGCCTGCGACTTGGCATGGAGCGGCAACGCTTCAGAATATGCCGCGCAATACGCCTCGCCGCCTGCAACTTCCGCGACGACCAGCGCCGAGATTACGACCTTCGAGAACACACAGACCGAGTATTCGCCGCCCGTCCCGTCGGCCGCGGCTTCGGCCGAGTGCGATACGACCGACCGGCGCGCAACGGGCATCATTGAAACATGGACCTACGCCATGGAGGACTACTTGGCTGGCGGGGTGCGTGACTATGATCAGGAGCGTGAGTTGAGCGACCTCTATCGCCGCCTGCGTAGCCGCCTGCACGATGAGCTGACGGTCGCTGAAACCTATGGCTGCGACTCCCTTGCCCGCGACATCCGATATGGCCTGAGCGATTGGGACAACCCCTTCTGATGACACCCCTGCCCCCACGGCAGAATTGACCTCTCCGCTGCCCGCGCCAAAGTGCCGGCATGACAGACCTGCACGCCCCCCTCTCCCTCGCCCGTGGCCCCGCCCTGAAGAACCGCTTCATGCTGGCCCCGTTGACCAACCTGCAGAGCCATGCCGACGGCGTACTCAGCGATGACGAATTCAGATGGCTGACCTACCGGGCTGAAGGCGGCTTTGGCCTGACGATGACCTGCGCAGCGCATGTGCAGGCCAAGGGCCAGGGCTTTCCCGGCCAGCTGGGCATCTTTGCGGACAAGCACCTGCCCGGCCTCTCTCGCCTCGCCAAGGGCCTGAACCAGACGGGGACGCATTCGGTCGTCCAGTTGCACCATGCCGGCATGCGCAGCCCGAAGGAACTGATCGGCGAGGCGCCGCATTGCCCGTCGGCGAATGACGAATTCAGCGCGCGGGCGATGAGCCTTGATGAAGTGAAGGCCTCACGCGATGCGTTCATCGCCGCCGCGGTCCGCGCGGAGAAGGCGGGCTTTCACGGTGTCGAACTGCACGGCGCGCATGGCTACCTGATCTGCCAGTTCCTCTCGGCCGAAGTGAACAAGCGCACGGACGAATACGGCGGCAGTTTCGAGAACCGCGCGCGGTTCCTGTATGAATGTATCGAAGGCGTACGGGCGCAGTGCGGCAAGGACTTCTCGCTGGGCGTGCGCCTGTCGCCGGAACGCTTCGGGATGGACCTTGGGGAAATCCTGGGTCTCGCGGGCGCGCTGCTGAACGATGACCGCATCGACTATCTCGACATGTCCCTATGGGACAGTTTCAAGGAACCGGTCGATGAGGCCTTCAAGGGCAAGTCGCTGGTCGAACTGTTCGGCGCCCTGCCCCGCGGCACCTGCCGGCTGGGCGCGGCAGGCAAGATTGCCACCGGGCGCGATTGCCTGAAGGCCATGACGGCCGGGCTCGACTTCGTGGTCATCGGCCGCGCCGCGATCCTGCATCACGATTTTCCGGCCAGGGTGGCGAAGGACAATTGTTTCGAGCCGATCACCCTGCCCGTTCCGGAAACGCACCTGAAGGCCGAACGCCTCGGCCCGGCCTTCCTCAATTACATGAAGACCTGGAAGGGCTTCGTCGCCGAGACGGCCTGATATCATCCGCCTACAGACAAGAAAAAGAAGACAAAGGGAGACACATCATGCAGATCACCAAAGACACCGCCGCCGTCGTGACCGGCGGCGCCTCGGGCCTCGGCCAGGCAACCGCCCGCGCCCTCGCCAAGGCCGGGGCTAAAGTCGCCATCTTCGACATCAACGCCGAGGCCGGCGAAGCGACCGCCAAGGAAATCGGCGGCGTATTCTGCAACGTCAACATCATGGATGAGGCGAGCTGTGTGGCCGGCTTCGAGAAGGTCCGTGCGGCGAACGGCCAGGAGCGGATCACGGTCCACTGCGCGATGGCCGCCAAGGGCGGCAAGACGCTGAGCTGGGACAAGGAGAATGCCCGCTATAAACGTCTGCCGACGGAAGACTATGCCTTCGGCGCGCAGGGCGTTCTGGTGGCTTCCTACCGGATCGCTTCGCTGTCGGCCGAGGGCATGGCCTACCTGCCGGAACTGGAAGACGGCGAGCGCGGCTGCATCACGCTGACGGCCTCGGTCGCGGCGCAGGACGGCCAGATCGGACAGGTTGTCTACGGCTCGTGCAAGGCCGGCGTGAACGGCCTCGTGCTGCCGATGGCGCGCGACCTGATGGACCTCGGCATCCGCGTGAACTCGATCATGCCGGGCATCTTCGCCACACCCCTGATGCTGCGGGCTTCGGACAAGGTGCTGAACAGCCTTGCGGCTTCGGTGCCCTTCCCGAAACGCCTCGGCAAACCGGAAGAGTATGCCTCGCTCGCCTTACAGCTGGCGACGAACAGCTATTTCAACGGCCAATGCATCCGACTCGATGGCGGTATCCGTATGGCGCCGAGGTGAAACCCAAACTGCGCACACCCCCGCCGAGGCGGGGTGTGCGCGAAAGCTGGGGAACTTGACTCGCCCCCGCCCCTGCCCCACTCCCCGCCCCCATGATCATAGCGATTGATGGCACGACGGCTTCGGGAAAAGGGACGATCGCCAAGCGGCTGTCCGGTTATTACGGGCTGCCGCACATGGATACCGGGCGGCTCTACCGCGCGGTCGGCGTGGCGGCGATGAAACAGGGCATACCGCTGGATGCGGCAGGCCCGCTGGCCGATATCGCCCGCGCGCTGGACCTGTCCGATTTCGTGGAACACGAGCTGCGGTCGGCCGAGGCCGGCAAGGCGGCGAGCGTTGTGGCGGCGATCCCGTCCGTGCGCCAAGCCCTGTTCGAGCTGCAACGGGCTTTTGCAACCCGC